>PUNU01000069.1 GCA_003551865.1 Syntrophomonadaceae bacterium | reverse complement strand
GGCCACAAAAGGATGCACTTCCAGAGCACCTGTAAATTCTGCAGGGGGAATGCCTTCTTCAAGCAAAGAATGGGCCTGTAAAAGCAGGCGGTAGTGGCGGGCCAGCATGAAAAAAATAAGCAGCGGTTTCTCGCGCCTTCGCAGTAACAGATCCAGCAGGGCACTGGCACGGGAGAGGCTGCCCTCCGCCAGGGCATCGGACAACTTGAACACATCACCCTGGATGTCGCCCGAAAACAGGGCATCTACGGTCCGGGTTGTAATTACCGGTTCATCTTCCTTCAGGTAGGTGCAGTATTTTTCCAATTCCCGGGACAGGTAATGAAGGTTTTGATCTCCGGCTAAAAGCAGCTTTTCCAGGGCAGACCGATCAATATTTTTCCCCATATCAGCTGCTTTCTTACGAATCCATGCAGCCAGGGCATCCCCTTTTAGGGAACCGCATTCAACAGCGATTCCTCTCTTGTCAATCAGCTTAAAAAGCCGCCTGCGCCGATCAACCTGAGGTGATAGAAAAACCAGAATCCCTTCGGGTATCGAAGATGCCTGTGCTTCAAGGTGGCTTTGTAATATATTGGCATACTGATCTTCCTTTTTTTCTTTTTGCTCAGGCTCTCCGGATAAATCCTGCTCGTCTTTTTTTCGTGGTGGAGGCAGGTACGGTGGATTGTCAACGATAAGCAGTTTTCTTTCACTGAATAATCCTGGTTCGCCGATCCTATCCAAAACGGTTTCCAGAGTATATTCGGAACCGTCCAGTTTTTCTCTGCCAAATTCAGCTTCCGGCCCCAAAAAAGCTGCAGTCAATTGTTCGACCAGCTCTTCCTGCAGATATCTTTCCTCTCCATAAAAAAGATAGACCGGAACAAATTTTTTTTCTTTAATCTGCTTTATCGCCGCCTGGTGAGAAAGCATAATAATCCTCTTCCTTTGACCGGGGTGGTATTTAATACCTTGTTACAACTTTAATAGCAAAAACAACAGCAGTCAAGTTGCCCCGCGGGCTGACCGCTTCGCCACTAGGGAAAATTCATCCCTAAAGTATAATTGTAACTTTTGGCACCGCCTTTGATTCAACATGAACAATAGGCTGATTAGTGCCCTGTCAATTAAGGTTGTGTTGTAATAATTGTCAAATTACGCTCTTAATATGTTGACAGGGCATTAGTTACAAAAAAAGAGACAGCGGCTACGCTGCCTCATCAGGGAGAAAAAATTTACAGCATATTTATTACTGACCGGCAGCCTCTCGGTCTCCCGGTAAAGGGAGGGCCGAAGACCTTGCATAACGCCTTTCGGGAGGATATGCATTTTTCGGTCCAGTTTTCTCTATCTATTATATACCATCCACCCGGCGGTGACAATACTAATTTTCATCTTTACGAAATAGACTGCAGTTCTTTATTTTGCCTCGATTACAGGATTATTCAGTGTGCCTATGCCTTCGATAGTCACGGCAAAATTATCTCCCGGTTTAAGGGCTCCCACCCCTGAAGGAGTGCCGGTAATGATCACGTCACCCGGAAGAAGGGTCATACATCCGGTGACAAATTCTATTATATCCGTCACACTGAAATGATGATCGGCTGTTGAAGCCTCCTGGACCACACTGCCGTTTAAAAACCCCTTGATCTGCAGTGCTTCCGGATCTTCGATTTCGGTCTCTATTACCGGTCCCAGGGGGCAAAAAGTGTCAAAACTTTTTGCATAGGTCCACTGTCCCCTGGCCGGCTGCTTATCCCTGGCTGTAACATCGTTGGCACAGGAATAACCAAAGACATATTCAAGGGCTTCCGATCTTTTTACCCGGAATGCACGCCTGCCGATAACCACTGCCAGTTCGGCTTCATAATCCACCCGGTGGCTCTGCGGCGGATAGATAATCGCCTCACCGGGGCCAATTACGGACGTAGAAGGTTTCAAAAAAATTATGGGCACCTCCGGTAAAGGAAGGTCAAATTCCTCGGCATGGGTGCGGTAGTTTAATCCAAGACAAATTACTTTTGAAGGAGAGCATGGTGACAACAACCTGAGCCGGTTAAAATCAAAACGCCGGCCGGTTTTAACGAAATCACTGGCACACCAGTCTGTGCCCGGTGGATCCATTTCGATCACTGTTTCCCCCTCAAGTTTGCCGTGGCAAATTTTTTGGTCGTCCCAAAAGCGGATCAGCTTCAATGAAAGCATTCCTCCTTATCCTTAAGCTACCCGGATAATTTTACCGCCGGCCGCCTGACAATTGTTTACCAGTTTTCACATATCAGTTCAAAATGAGCCTGTGGATGGTCGCAGGAGGGACAGGTATCAGGCGCCTCTTTCCCCTCGTGTACATAGCCGCAGTTGCGGCAAAACCACGTCACCGGCTTCTCTTTCTTGAACACAGTTCCGTTTTCAAGGTTGGCTTTCAAAGCCAGGTAGCGCTTCTCGTGCTGTTTTTCCGCAATGGCAATTGCTTCAAACATATCGGCAATTTGTTCAAAACCTTCTTCCCTGGCAACTTTTGCAAACCCCGGATACATATCGGTCCATTCGTAGTTTTCTCCGGCAGCTGCTTCCTTTAGATTTTCCGCAGTAGTTCCGATCTTGCCCGCCGGGAAAGAGGCCTGAATTTCCACCTCGCCGCCTTCCAGGTGTTTAAATAAACGCTTGGCATGCTCTTTTTCCTGGTTGGCGGTTTCTTCAAAAATAGCAGACATCTGCACGTAACCTTCTTTTTTTGCCTGAGAGGCGAAGTAAGTATAGCGGTTGCGAGCCTGTGCCTCTCCGGCAAAAGCTGTCAAGAGGTTCTTTTCGGTTCCGGTTCCTTTTACACTCATTAGCTCGAGTCTCCTTTTAGATATATTCGGCCGTTTGTTGATAAATCCACCAGGGCTCAGGTATTTATTATAACCAATACGCGGAAGCTTCTGCAACTGATTATTAGCACTACAGCGCAACTTTAGCCTACATCATTGCCCGCTATGCATAGGGAACGGTTCCATCGTCTTCCATAATAGAAGTCAGAGGTCAGAACCCAGATTTGTAGGAACGCTCGGTCCGTCCCCATGGCACCGCCAATTCCCGAATATTGCGCTGTAGTATTAGAATTTAAATTTTTCTGCTCTTGTATTTTAATGAAAAGATGGGCGGGCTTGCGCAAGGCCGGTTCTGACAAACAGCAGTGGGGCCAGGTAGGTAATCCAAAAAGTGGAGGCTCCGTGCTGAGCAAAAGTCATAAGGCTGTGGATATATGGAAACAGCGCATTTATGCCGGGAATGATCAGTGCTATGGCAATCAGGCCCAGAAAGGCCCGGGCCAGGTGGTGGCTCCACTTTCCCTGATTTGAAAAATTGATCATTTTCCTTTCCAGCAGGCAACCTGATGCGGCGCCGGCCAGGTAGCCCATTAAGTTGGGAGCATATGTGACCGGTAGGAGGGATAATGCCAGCGGAATGCCAATCGCCAAAAAAACCAGCAGCTTAAAAGATACTAATCTTTTCCAGTTGTTTTTCACAAAAGCGGGCACCGTCATAAAAACTATGGCCAGAAAAATAATCCCGGCGGCTATGCCGCCCAAAACATCTCCCGGATAGTGGTAACCCAGCACGATTCGCGATACGGCAACCAGAAGAACAATTATAATTGCCCATATCCACAGCCACCGCATTTTAAGCATAACGGCCAGGTAGCCCCAGACACTCACCGCCCCGGAAGTGTGGCCGCTTGGAAAAGTATAGGTAGGGACGGTAACCCCTCTTACGTCTGGTCGAGGCAGTTTTACTATGTCTTTCAAAATCTCGCTGGTGACAAAAATGGAAACAGGCATCAATACCAGGCCCCAAAAGCCCAGGGTTTTATTAAGAGACCAGTAAATAACCGAGAGCATAACCAGGAAAAATCCTTCACTGCCGAGTGTGGTCACCACCCGGAAAAAAGCCATATTGAACCGACTGGTCAACGTGATGGAAACCCACGCATAAGTAGCACCTGGATTCCGCATGGGCTCCCAAAATAAGTAAAGGAATATAATTATGGCAGTTACCGTAAAGGCACACAACCAGCGGCAAACTTTTTCTTTTGCAGATATTGTGGAAAAGTAGTTGCTTGTCAGCGGTGGCAGTTCCATTGCTGTTACTCCCCTGCCCGGACTTGTTCGGCCCATTCGGCAAATTGGCTGATTGTGTTTATGTTGAGTTCAACAGCGTGCTCACTGCGCATCATGATCACGCCGGTATTGTTCATTGGGGTATAATCCAACCACAAAATACCCTTTTCAGCATCTTTTTGAGCAACCAGATTATAAGCCTGGTCGGGGTCGGCAATCAATTCCTCCCTCATATATATTTCTTTCAAGGCGGTGCCCATGTATTCCCAGTATAAGTCAATATGTCCTTCCAGCAAGGCGGAATAAATAGCCCCGGGCGCAAACAAAAAAGGTCTTTTTTCAACCGGAATGCCGGCATCTTTTAAAGCAAAGAACGTAATGTGTGTCAGTATTTTATGTTCAGTAAAACCCTTCGAGCTTATAATCACGGGGGAATCATCTTCCGGTTCTTCCATTTTTTGAGAAATAAGACCTTTTCCCACCAGCCAGTCGCGGGCCACCGCATCCGGTTCCTTTTCTTCAATATCCACGAGGTAATTTAGGTGCATCATGGTCTCGTTATCCAAAAGAGGTGTAATTTTGGCCAGTACCAATTCTATTTCCGGATGTTGTTGCAAAACCTCCTCCCGAACCAGCGGGGCTGCGTTTTGGGCCGGGAAAAAGCTCTTGTCATCTTCGAGGGCTACCAGGTCCAACTCCTTCATTTTTGCATCCGTGGCATACCCAAGGGCGGCATCTATATCCCCAGCCCGCAGGGCTTCATGGGTAATGCCGACGGCCATCTCGTAAACCACGTCAAATTCCAGATCGTATTTCTCTTTCAATGCAGGCAGGCCGGTTTCTTCTAGGATAAAATGTTCGGGGGCGGCAAATATTAACTGCTCTTCCGGTTCTACATCAATAGGACAACCCGTAAGCGATGCACTCAGCAGTATAAGCACCACTGCGGCCAGACGCCCTGCAGATTTATTTTCGCCCTTCATCATTTTGTCCCTCCCAAGGCATAAATTGATTTCCATGCCAGGCAAAAAATATCCTTCTTAGATCATCTTAATCCCAAACAGAGTCATATACCCAACCAGAAACATGATTGGAGAATCCCAGGTGTGCGGTGAAAAAGCTTCGGCAAGGGTCATTATAACTGGAAGGGCAAGCAGGGCTAAAATTAACTGCTGAGTGGTGAAGTAAGAGTGAAAGGCCAGGACCACCGCCACGCTGGTCAAAAAAACCATACTGCTTCCTTCAAGGGTGCGAAAGTATTCCTTCCCGGTAAACAGGGCATATGCTGGATACTTGCACCTGCCGAAACGCACCCCTACAGGCTCGGCCAGTCCGTCTCCTATGCCGTAAATTAGGATGGGAATAAGCATTAAATGCAAAAGGTCATAATATGCAAAGAGCACACCCATGGGCAAAAGGACCATATACCCCATAGCTGTTTGGGTTACAATCCAAAGCAAGGTGCGAGGCCGGTCTTCAGGGCGATCAAACGAACGAAACATAGTCCTGATCAGGGAAACCCTGTCTCTAACCGGCCTTGTATAAAATATAAACTTGGCTACCGCCATGAAGGCGCCAAGAAAATAAAGTAAAAAATCCTCTTCGTAGGCATAGCCCCGGTTTAAAAAAATCGGGATAAAGAAAAGCATAAAATGGTTAATCTTACGGGTATAGTTAACTTTTACACCCTTATGCAGGACCAGCAACCCGTTGCAATACTGAACAGCAACCAGGACAAATATGTTGGACGCCTGTTTTAATAAAAAACTCCAGTCCAATATTATATCCATAAGCCACCTTGCTTCCCAACCCTTCTCAGCAGGCTCCAAAGAAAGGCATTGCCAATTATTTACTCATAAAATTGTCATGCACCCTTAAGCCAACAGTCCGACTCTGCAGGTAAAAGATCAACTTTATTTTAAAGTAAGAATCAGTTAAAGGGTTATTAATATTATATATAAATAAAGCTCCCGGGGAAAGCGATTTGGCCCATTATTGTGTAAAATTTATGTAAACCTTAATCCGACCGGCTTTATACTTCGTCTTCTGCACCGCTGTAAAAATATAAGCAGGATTTTAAATTAAAATAGCCAATAAAAGAAGTTATTAATTTTCAGGGAGGTTTATAAACAAATGGCAGTACTTTATTATGACCGGGATGCAGATTTAAACCTTTTGAAGGACAAAAAAATTGCCGTTTTGGGCTACGGCAGCCAGGGACATTCACAGGCCCAAAACCTGAAAGACAGCGGCCTGAACGTGGTTGTCGGACTGCACCGGGAAAGCAAAAGCCGGAAGCAGGTAACTGAAGACGGACTCGAAGTGACAACCGTCGGTGAAGCGGCAAAAGCGGCGGATGTGATCCAGATGCTGATTGTAGACAGCGCCCAGCCTTCCGTATACAGGGAATCGGTACAACCTCACCTGACCGAAGGCAAAGCCCTGGTTGTGGCCCATGGTTTTAATATCCTCTACAATCAGATAAGCCCGCCGGAAAATGTCGATGTGTTCATGATCGCCCCCAAAAGTCCGGGCCATCTTCTAAGAAGGCTCTACAAGGAAGGCGCGGGTGTTCCGGCACTCATGGCCGTCCACCAGGATTATAGCGGCAAAGCAAAGGAATTGGCCCTGGCTTTTGCCAAAGGCATAGGCAGCACCCGCTCCGGAGTGATCGAAACCACCCTCCAGGAAGAAACGGAAACCGACCTTTTCGGGGAACAGGTGATCTTATGCGGCGGTGTTTCAGCCCTGATCAAGGCCAGCTTCGTAACCCTTGTCGAAGCCGGCTATCAGCCGGAAATCGCTTACTTTGAATGCCTGCACGAGCTTAAACTGATCGTCGATTTGATATACGAAGGCGGCCTGCAGAGAATGCGCTATTCCGTGAGCGATACCGCCGAATATGGGGACTTGACCCGGGGACCGCGCATAATTAACGACCGGGTGAGGGAAGAAATGAAAACTATCCTGCATGAAGTGCAAAGCGGACAGTTCGCCCTGGAATGGATTACCGAAAACCAGGCCAACCAGCCCAAATTTAAAGCCATGCGCAAGATAGAGGAAAAACAGCAAATTGAAGAAGTGGGCGGGAAACTGCGTAAAATGATGGAATACATTAAGCAGTAGCCAAACTGTACTCTTCCGGCGGGGATGCCGCAGATTTTATTCGATCCCGGCGGCTATATCTTTAAGACGCTCCGCCGAAAGATGCCCGGATACAACCAGAAGAGCCTGGTTGTGGTTTTCTTCCCGCCAGGCCAGGCCCGGTCTATCCGCAGCAGTAAAATGTACGGTTTCATCCACTTCTTTTAGCTCCCGTACGTGCTCATTTAGCTGCTCAACAAGTTGATCGATAAAATAACCCAGCTTTTCATCTTCCAGATCTGATTTCACCCAGAGCAGTTCTGCTTCTTCATTACTGTAAACAGCAGCCCGGTAAAATTGTTCTTCATCGGCATACATAAGGAGGGCTTCGTGAAAAGTAAAATTTCCGGGCAGTTCCGATTGCCACTCGGGGGGTGAAGGATCGCGCTCACCATAAAGCGAAGGGGCTTCCATTAAGGCCATTTCGTCTTTCGCGGGATCATCGGCTTCAGGCTCAGCCTCTTCTTCCATCGCTACCTCGATCTCCGGTTCATCTTTTTCTTCCATAGCGATATCAAGTTCGGGTTCAACCTCTTCTCTTACCGCCGGTTCAATCCCCGGGTCGACTTCCAACTCTTCCGGGACAGTTACCTCCGGCACATCTTTCTCCTCCACCTCCGCCGGAACAGCTTCATCTGCGGTCCTTATTGGCATTTCTACTTCCCGGGCGGGCATGGCCAGTTCAGTAAAGCGAAATATACCGATACTGCCCAAAACTAAAAGCAGGCAGGCAGCGGCCGCCACTGCAGCAAAACGCCCCGGGGCAAAACGGCGCTTTACGGCGGAAGTCCGGCCGGTTTCCAGGCTGCCTTCAATGCGCTGCCACATTTTTTCAGACGGCGGCGGATTGACTGATTCCAGGTCATGCTCAAGGGCATCCCGGATCAAATCATCACTCAGCTTTATTTTCCTTTTTTTTGGCACTGTCCCTTTTACCTCCTTCATTATAAAGACAAGCTGAGTCATTTTCTAGTTCCAATTCACCGGCCAATTTCCGGCGGGCGCGAAAAAGCCTTGATTTGACCGTGCCCGGGCTGATCTTTAACATGGAAGCGATCTCTTCCACTTTCAAGTCATAATAATACTGGAGCACTACAACCTGGTAATGCTCCGCCGGCAGTTTCCTGACAGCCTTCCTGACCCGGTCTACTTCCAATCTGCGCATGGCTGCTTCCTCGGTATAATTTGATTCCGTCCCGGCCTGCATCGGCACCTCATCATCGGTATAGTAGATTCGCTTTTCCCGCTTAAGATAGTTGCGGGCCAGGTTAGAAACAATTACGGCCAGCCAGGCCCCAAACTTCGACCCGTCCTGCAGTTGATGTATGTTTTGGAAAGCCTTAATAAAGGCGTCCTGGGTTATATCTTCTGCTGTTTCACGTTGGCGCAGAATATTGTAAGCCACAGCATAAGTGCGTTTATAATAAGCCTCAAAAAGGGCACGGTGAGAGTCACTGTCGTTTTTCTTAACCAGTTCCAAAATTTTTTCCGGTTCCAACTTGACCCTCCCTATCTGCTTTACAGCCGGTGCCCTGTCAATTAAGTTTGTTCTGTTTTAATTCGCAGCTGTTGCAAGCCGGAACTTACGGATCGCTCACCCCGAATTGTCACGGCTCGCTTTATGTCCGCCTCCGGCTTGCAGCATCTCCTATAGATAAAAAGTTGTTGTCACTACAGCGCAACTTTAGCCTGCATCATTGCCCGCTGTGCCATAAACCGTCCCCATGGCACCGCTAATTCCCGGATATTGCGCTGTAGTATTATAATAATTACCAGATTACGCTCTTAATACGTTGACAGGGTACCTGGCCTTGTTCTTTGATTAAATTTCGCCAAAACAGGTTTCTTTTCCTTTTTCGCTATCCTGCGGCTACCGGACGACCTCAACCTGCTGTTCGGTTATTGAGACCCACATCTCCAGGCCGTCAGTTTCAACAATTACCGCCCCGTGGTAGTCATTACGGTATACGGCGATCCCCGCTTCTTCAAGGGACCGAATAACATAAGGGTGGGGATGACCAAAAGGATTGACACCGACCTGAATAACGGCGATGTCCGGTTCGACCGCTTCCAAAAAATACGGCATCGCTTCCATATAACCACCGTGGTGAGGCACCAGGAGCAGATCGGCCTGGAGATCGACCTGGTGTTTAAAGAGATCTTCGGCCGCGTCATCTTCTATGTCACCGGTAAAAAGCATCCTGGTTTCACCGTAATTAAGCATGATCACAATCGAGTTATTATTCAAATCACTACCCGTGCCCCAAAGCAGATCTTTCTGAGGGGCCAGCACCTGGAGCAAAAGGCCTTCATTACAGCGCCAGGCTTGCCCGGCCCGGGTGCTCTTGATCGCTGTTCCCGACATTTCCGCCTGCTCCAGCATTTCGTAGTAGGATGCCGGACCGCCCGCTACCGGCGAAACCAGCATTTTACCGATGTCGATCACCCCGACCAGGGCTGTAAAACCACCGAAATGGTCCTCATGGGGATGGGTGACAACCGCCAGATCAATCCTGTCAATACCTTGATACCTG
>PUNU01000188.1 GCA_003551865.1 Syntrophomonadaceae bacterium | reverse complement strand
TATGGCCGATAACCACTCCCGGAGCGCCGGGAATAGACCATCCGTAAAGATCCAGACCGCCTTCGGGAGCAAGGCTTAGAGAATTTTCAAACCAGATCGCCGGCAGTGAAAGGGGCAGGTGGGGATCGTTGGCCATTACGGCCGTACCCGTAGCGGAAAGCTCGGGGCTTATCACCCAGCTGTTGCTGCCGAAACGGGGCACTGAAACGAGGTGATCCAGGCTGGTTTCATTTAACAGTTCCAACAGTCCGCTTCCTGAATCGTCGTCGGCCCTTTCCGGTGTCCACACCCGCGGGGTCTCCCAATCCTCGTAGGGAGGCATTATCTCTTCAAACAGTGCGGGTTCGAGCTCTTCCAGCATAGCCTGGCGCATGGCTTCTTCACGCCAATTGTCGCCAAGGTTAAAAGCCATCAAGGCTACGATGCCGGCTGAATCAGCGGGGGTCCATGGTTCAGGCTCAAAACCAAGAAGCTTGAATTCCAGTGGAAGGGGTTTGTTTTCTATGTAGGCATTTACGCCCCGGGCGTAGCTTTCCAGGAGCTGCATGCTCCTTTCACCGGTTTCATCCAACAGCAATTCTCCAACCATGTCCAGGCCCAGCCTGGCCAGGTGGATATCTGTTTGTATTAGGTCTTCACCAAAGACTTCACTCAAACGGGCCTGCACTGCTCTTCGCTGGATCTCCATTTGGCCCAGGCGATCCTGGGCATGCAGGAAGCCCTGCACCTTGAAAAGATCCGCTTCGTTTTCAGCTTTAATATGAGGCACTCCCCTGAAATCGCGGTCTACGGATACTTTCTCTGTCAATCCTTCGAGCTCCACATCGGCCCCGTAGTCGGGCAGACCGGCATGCAAAAAATAATAGCCGTAACCGCCCAGTCCCAAAAGAATAAGCAGCACGAGGACAACCCCATATATAATCACTTTTTTAAACCTGCCCAAGAAAATCTCCCCTCTTAACCTTTTTTATAAGCAAAAAACCGGTATAATATAATTATAACAGCATAAAGAAAATACCGGATCACTAAATTTAAGAACACCTGCAGGTAAAGGCAGAAAAAACAGGGAGGGCAAAGGTGGTTATACCTTGAAAGCGGTAGTAATCAATGGTCCGGGTGAATTGGCGGTAGTCGAAAAAGAAAAACCGCGGCCGGGCCCGGGGGAAGTGCTGGTAAAGATCGAGTACTGCGGAATCTGCGGCTCCGACCTTCACGCCTACAGTGCCGGATTTTTCCCGCCTGGAGTGACGATCGGCCATGAGTTTGCCGGCCTGGTGGCCGAGGCGGGAAGCGGCTGCGGCAGCTGGGCCGTCGGCCAAAAGGTTACGGGCAACAACATAATCACCTGCGGGCACTGCTCCCCGTGCCTGAAAGGAAACGAAAACCTCTGCCCGGAAATGCGCAGGCTGGGCATTACAGACGAAGGTGCCCTGGCCGAATACCTTCTCATGCCGGCAAACAGCCTTTGCCGGGTTCCTGAAGAAGTACCCCTGGAGCTGTTCGCCCTGTCTGAGCCGTTAAGCGTCGCTTTGCACGCGGTAAATCAGTCTGTCCTGCGCCCGAATATGAAAACATTGATCATCGGAGCAGGCGCAATAGGACTCTGTTTGCTGGCCCTCTTAAAGCGGCGGGCACCGGGGCAGGTAGCAGTAGTTGAGCCAAATCCGATCCGGGCTGAAACGGCTGTATCCCTGGGGGCAACCACGGTAATCAGCGGAGAAAGGATAAATTTTGACGCCGAAGTTGGCCGCTTTACCGGGGGAAAAGGAGCAGACCTGGTTTTTGAATGTGCCGGCATTCCGGAAACGATCCGGTCGGCATGCAGTTTTGCTGCAGCCCGGGCAACAGTAGTCGTGCTCGGCATCTGCCATCAGCCGGTGGAAATTGATTTTCTAAGCCTGGTTACCGGGGAAATAAACATTAAGCCCGCTTTTGGCAAATCCGGAGCCGAATTTAATGAAGCGGTCGAGCTGATTTCTACCGGAGCGGTCGATCTAAAACCGCTTATCTCCAAGATCATCCCCCTGGGTACCGTGGAAGAAGCTTTTGGAACACTCGCCCCGGATCACCCCAAGATCCTGGTCGCCCCCAACCGGGGCTGATAAACAAAAGTTAAGAAATTAAACCTCTCTACAACCTTTCAATTTATTGAGGAAAGCTCATTTTTAATTGATATGCCGGTTATCGAGAGGTTAAAAGCAGCAAAAGAAGTCATGCCCCTTCTTTCTTTAAATAAGCTTATTGCTGTAATTTCAACATATATCTCCTGTAGCATGTCAAGGGCAATCGAGGTAAAATTGCCATAGGGAATTTTTTAATGCGCAGTAATAAACAGCGGGGCGATTAGAAAATGGCCAGTAAAGACATCCTGCTTTGTGATCTCGATGCCTTCTTCGCTTCGGTGGAGCAGCGAGAAAATCCCGATCTGATGGGAAAGCCGGTAATCGTTGGGGGCAGCCCCGAGGGCAGGGGGGTGGTATCAACCTGCTCATACGAAGCGAGAAAATTTGGGGTACGTTCGGCTATGCCGATGAAAACGGCGGTTTCATTATGCCCGCAGGCAATCATTCTTCCCGGCAACATGCCTTTATACAAGGCGGTTTCAAAGCGGGTCAGGAAAATATTTGAGCGTTTTACCCCCGAGATAGAATTTGTGTCCATCGACGAAGCCTACCTGGCCGTTTCCAGGGAAAGCGGAATCACTGCCGGTGAGAAAATTCACGGTTTGGTAAGGGAAGAGTTAAACCTGCCGATCAGCGTTGGAGTTTCCACCAACAAACTGCTGGCCAAGATAGCCTGTGAGCTGGCCAAGCCAAATAATGTGGGAAGCCTCTGGCCGGAAGAGGTGCCGGAGAGGTTGTGGCCGCTGCCGATCAATGTGCTGCCCGGTATTGGACCGGCCACAGGAAAAAAACTGCAGGGCTACGGGGTAAATACGGTCAGGGATCTGGCCGCTTTTTCTGTCGATACCCTGACCCGCCTTTTGGGCAGCAGTGGAAAAGCTGTATACCAGTATGCCCACGGAATCGACAACCGGGAGCTTGAATGCGAGCGCATTGTTAAATCAATTTCGGAAGAAAAGACTTTTCCGGAAGACATCTATGATCGCGACTCCATCTACACAGTACTCCTGGAACTGTCAAACGGGGTGGGTTACCGACTCCGCAGCGAAGGGTTCACTGCGGGAACGATCACCTTAAAGCTGCGCTTCAGGGACTTCAAAACCATTACCCGCGGTAAAACACTCCCGGAAACGGTCTACGATGATCCCACTATTTACCGGGTGGCAAAAGAGCTTTTTGATCGGCACTGCGGCAGTCCGCCCTGGCGCCTGGTCGGGATTGCCGCCTCAGGACTTGAACAGGGAAGCCAGCTTTCCCTGCTTTCCTTATCTCCGGAAGATGAAAAAGCCAGGCACCTTCTTTCCACCAAGGATCAGCTGATAAAAAAATACGGACCCAAGGCCCTCTTTCATGGGAAAGGGCTCACCGGTAAAAAGAAAAAATGAGCTTTGATTTACCGACACTTTTTTAACCCTTAAACGGTAAGCCGGGTAATATTTGACACCCGGGGTCATTATTTTCACCCGTTCAAAAGAGGCCGGCAGTTTACGTGGCTGTTTTTTCCCGGGGGAGTCGCCTGGTTTCTCCGGGATCAACTTGCCGGTTAATTGTCTCCCCGCATGGCACGGCGCCTTTTATCAAGGTATTTTTCGACCTCGCGGCCGGGAAGGGTATTAAAAACGTCTTTTTTCTCCAACCAGCCCTTGCGGGCGATAGCCACTCCCAGGACTGTATCATGGAAAGATTCAAGCCTGTGGGCATCGGGATTGATCGAAACCTGCAGGCCCATCTCTTTCACTCTTTTCAGGTGCCGCCAGTCAAGGTCAAGGCGGGCCGGGCTGGCGTTAAGCTCCAATATGACCCCGTTTTCCCGGGCCGCCTGGAATATTTTCTCCAGCTCCAGAGGTGAGCTGTCCCGGCCTAGCAAAAGCCGGTTGGTGGGATGGCCGAGCATGGTGACAAGGGGGTTGGCCAGGGCATGCAGAACCCGCCCGGTCATTTTGGAACGCTCCATCTTAAGCCCGGAGTGAACAGAGGCAATTACAAAGTCAAGTTGTTCAAGGATTTCGTCCGGATAATCGAGGGTTCCGTCGGAGCGTATATCCGATTCCACCCCGCTGAATATACTCACCGCGGGGTATTTTTCACGCAGGGCTTCGATCTCTTCACGCTGTCTTTTTAAGTCGTCTTCTTTGAGGCCGCCGGCATAATAGGCCGACTGGCTGTGGTCACTGATCCCGACATATTCATATCCTGCATCCCGGCAGTAACGCACCACTTCTTCCAGGGTATTCAAGCCGTCGCTGTATACAGAATGGACATGAAAGATGCCGCGTATATCATTTTCTTCTAGAAGAACCGGCAGGCTATCCTTTTCAGCGGCTTCGATCTCGCCGTTGTTCTCGCGCAGCTCAGGAGGTATATAGGAAAGCCCCAGGGCTCCGAAAAATTCGGTTTCGTTTTTGCAAACTATGAGATCATCATTTCTAAAAAGGCCGTATTCGTTAATTTTTAGTCCCATACCTTTGGCCCGGTGGCGCAGGGCGGTGTTGTGTTCTTTGCTGCCGGTGAAATGGTGAAGGGCGTAGGGAAACTTATCTTTTTCCACAACGCGCAGATCGGCGTTGATCCCCTCCTGCAGCTGAACGGAAGCCTTCGTGTCACCGAGGGCGATCACCTCGGCAACCAGGGACAGCTCAGTAAACCGGCGGGCCAGGCGGCCCGGTTCATTTGAAGAAGCAACCAGATCGATATCTTTTACGATTTCCCGGCAGCGGCGGATGCTCCCGGCCAGGCTTAGCTCCACCAGGACGGGGATTTTTTTGATCTCCTCCGTCAGTTTATCGGCAACCTTTCGTGCTTCATTGTGGAAAATGCGTCCCTGGTAGCGGCGTAAAAATTCAATACCTTCAAGAATATTGTCCTGGGTTTTCGCCCCGAAACCCTGCAGGTTGACCAGCCGGTTTTCCCGGCAGGCATATTCCAGTTCCGCCAGGTTGGTTATTTCCAGCATTTCATAGAGAGATTTGACCTTGCGGGGGCCGAGGCCGGGCACTTTCAGCATCTCGAGGAGGCCCTCGGGAACGCTCGCTTTCAGCTCATCATAATAGGACAACCTGCCGGTAAGGATTAACTCTTTGATTTTCTCGTTAATCGCCGAACCGATGCCCTTGACATCTTTCAACTTGTCCTCCCGGACAAGCTTTTCCAGCTCTTCTTCACCAATCATCTCCACGGTGCGGGCCGCATTGTAATAAGCCCTGCTCTTAAAGGGATTTTCACCCTTGAGCTCCAGAAGAGTTCCGATTTCTTCAAGAATTTTTGCCGTACCCTGTTTCTCCACTGCCTTCTCCCCATCAATTAGATAATATTAACCTTCCCGCTCTCACGGCGCTTTCGACTTCCAGTGGCGGCCGGGTAGTTTACTCCAAGTGGTATTTAATATCATTTTTCGTTAAATTTCGTGACCGGGCCGCCGGAAGTTGTAGCTAAAAGAAAACCTGGTATTATAATACCATCTGAAAGAATGAAAATGTAGGTGAAAAACATCAACTGATTATCATGAGGATATTTTATTGGTTCCGCCTTCTGTTCCCTTCCTGCCTTAGAATAGTTTATAATTGGTTTAAGCGCCCGGAAAAGGAGGATATTTCTATGAACACTGTTGAGCGAGCTTTAATGCACGGCCTGTTTGTTCATCTACACCATAATATAGACAAGGCTATTGATTTCGGGATCTTCAAGGAGTTGAATAAAGCGGTGGGCAAAGACTCCCCCGGCAAACTCCTGATTGGGCCCGATGCCAACGATGATGCGGCTGTTTTCCAAATGCCCGATGATGAAGGCCTCGTGGTGGCCAAGATGGAAAGTCATTGTTCGCCCTGCGTTCCCCGCCCTTACGACAGCGCGGCTACCGGGGCCGGAGGGGCGATGAGGGACGTGGTGGCCATGGGAGGGCGGCCCCTGTTTTTGCTGGACTTCATCGGAACCCGTCCTTTGCACCAGGAAGTAATTGTCGGTTCCTGCGGTTTCGACGGAAAATGCACCTGCGGTCAGTGTGAAAGAATGACCAGCGGGCAAAGGGTCAATCTTATTGTCAAAGGGATCCGTGATATGTGCGAAAAAATGGGAGTTTTCGTGGTCGGCGGAGGTCTTTCCACCTCTTTCAGTGATATTGTGCCCGCAGTAGTGGCGGCAGTAATCGGGCGTCTGGTGATCGATGAACCGCTTACCAAGCCGGCTAAAAGAGCGGGAGATCGGATTATCCTCCTCGGCGAAACCGGCAACGACGGCAACGACACCCTCTACCGGGCCGGACTGGTCAGTGAAATGCGGCCTGCCATGGCCCTTTTCGACGAAGAAAAAGCTACGATGGAAGCGGCACTGGCGGCAATTACCGGCGGCAAAATTAACGCCTGTTCCGACCTGGGAGCGGCCGGAATCGGCGCCGCGGTAAGCGAATCGGCCCGTTTCGGCGCACTGGGCGCCCGGATCGATTTGGCCTCAGTACCGGTCAAGATGGAAGGCTCAACCCCGGAAGAGATCCTGATCTGTGAAACCCAGGCCCGCATGCTTTTCCAGGTAGCTCCGGAAGATACGGGCGAAGTTATGGAAACTGCACGGTCCAAAGGTGTTGCAGTTGCCGAGATCGGGGAAATCACCGCTGACAACGAAGCGGTATTTACTTACGGCTCCCAGGAGGTAGCCCGCATACCTCACGAGCCGCCGCCGGAGCTTTTCGAGTAAACCTTTCCCGCCTGCGCACTTTCTTGAAAAAGAAAACATGAATTAGCCGGCTTTTGCCAGCTTCTATTCGTGGCTTTAAGCACCCCGATCGTCCGCGGGGTATTCCTCGTTTACAGGCTGATCTGCCAGTTTTTCTTTAAGTTTACCATCCTTTAGATCGGAAACAAACCTGGTGAGAGCTTCCGCTCCTTCAAACATCATCGGCGCATATTTCCGGGCAAAAGCGGCTTCTTCATTCCTGTTCCGGGGAGGGGAAGCGAGGTAAGCCTCGTATGCTTTACGGCCATCATAATCCACATAGGCAATTCGCGCTCCAAAATCTTCAGGAGGCAGGAGCAGTGCATCACCGGTTACAGTGGCGATATGATAGGGATGTGACATCAGGGCCCGGCACAGCTGGTTTGCATTAACTACGCCGCATTTATAAAGTTCGTCCCTTAAACTGTTAAAACTGACATAAAAGTAAAATCCCCCGGCCGGTTTTGACATTTGCAGGCCGTTTATTGCGGCAAAACTTTCCTGCAGAGCAAGGCCCATAATGCTGTGGATCTTCCTGGTCGCAACGAAGTAGCGGTCAATTTCCTCCCCGGCGCTGTAGGCGGCGGCCGCCGCCAGCTGCACGGGGGTCGTAACATTTGTGTAAACCGTTGCTGCCAGTTTCTGAAAATCCCTGCGCATCTTTCGGCAGTCGGTATCGGGCAGGCGGCAAATCCCCAACCTGTAACCTCCTGCCGAGTGATCCTTGGAAAGCCCGTTTAATACAAAAGCGCCTTCCGGATAAATTGCCCCCATACTGACATATTCAGCGAAATTAAATGCAGTCAGAGCATATATTTCATCAGCCAGGACGATAGTTCCATATTTTCTGCATACCGCAGTGATTGTTGATAGTTCTTCACTGCTGTATACCTGGCCGGTTGGGTTATGAGGGTTATTCAGAACAAGCAGGTGTTGTTTACCAGGCCTTTCGGCCAGAAAAGCTTCAAGCTGCCCGGCAGTGAGCTTGTAATCATTTTCACGCTTGAGCGGCAGCAAATGATAAGTCTTTCCCAAAAAGCGGGCCTGCGGTGCATAACCTATCCAGGAGGGCACAGGAATAATCAGTTCGCCGCTGATGATGCTTAAGAGCAAAAAAATTAGCCCCTTGGTTCCCGGCCCGACAACAATCCTTTCCGGATCGGCTTCCAATCCTAAATGTCTTGCATTAAACCGGGCTGCAGCTTCACGCAGTTTAAACATTCCCTCGGCGTCTGCATAACCGCTGTTGCCGGCTGCTTCAGCCAGCGCCCGGGCCAGCGGTTCCGGTGGCGGGAAAGGAGATTGCCCGAATGCAAACCCGTAGTAATCAAACTTACAGCCAACTGTCAAACACTTTTCCCGCTGCCTGGCCACCATCAAGCCAATAGCCAGGTTTTCCGGCATTTCGATCCGATCAATGTTTTCTTCAAGCAAAATTTTGTCAGGCATTTTCCCAACCCCGCTGTGCGTGTTTTTTAAAAAATTCCACCGCCATAAACATATCACCAATCGAGTCTCGGAGCAAACAGCAGGCATATTGCTTTGTCTTCGGGGTCCTCTATTGCCCGAGCGATACGCTATAATAAATGTGACCGGAAACTAAACCTGCCAAAGGTACTCGCCGGCCTATAGCAAGCTAAAAGGCAAAATGGAACAGGCCGAAGACGAGGAATGGACTACAGGCTCCGGCGGTAATTTGACAGGAACACCATAAAAGGCCACAATATTTTTAGAAGGAGGTGCAGTGATGGAACTTTTCAATAGAGAAGAACTGGAACTGCTTTTGACCCAAAGAGGTAAAGAGCCGTGTATTTCATTTTATATGCCCACTCAAAAAGGGCGAGAAAAAGCCAAGGAGAATGCAATTCGCTTTAAAAACCTGGTTACCAGGGCCGAGGACCTGCTGGAAGCAAGAGGATTTGAAACACCGGAACAAAATAGGATTCTTGAACCGGCCAAAAAGCTTATTGACGATTCCTACTTTTGGGCAAACCAGAGCGAAGGGTTGGCCTATTTTATCACCGAGGACTTTTCCAAATATTACCGGCTGCCGGTCGAGTTTGACGAACTGGCAGTGGTCAGAAACTCTTTTCACTTAAAACCGCTGTTTGGCCTGCTCTCTGTAGACGGCCAGTTTTACGTCCTGGCCCTCAGCCAGAAAGATGCCCGCCTGCTGCGCGGCACCCGGGGCATGGTTGAAGAGGTGGACTTGAGCGATATTATAAGGAAGTTCGAAGAAGAGTTTGGTGGCGAACTGCCCGAGCACTACCTGCAGTTTCACACCAGGGCCCCGGCAGCAAACGGCACACGCACAGCCATCTATTATGGCCACGGAGGAGAAATCGACAGCATCCAGAGAGAAAGGATGTTAAAATACTTCCGGTTTATCGACCGGGAGCTGCTTAATATGCTGGACGAAAAGAACTCACCCTTATTGCTGGCCTGTGTTGATTTTCTTTTTCCCCTGTATAAAGAAGCCAGCAAGTACCCCTTGCTGTTTGACAAAGGGATCAAGGGAAACCCGGAAAATATAAGCGCCCAGGAGCTGCACAGTGAAGCCTGGGACGTTGTTAAGCCTTATTTCGAAGAAAAGTTAGAAGAGGCAAAAGCCCGCTACCAGGAGTTAAAAGGCACCGGTAAGACATCCGAGAACATTTTAGAAATTGTGCCTTCATCCTTTTACGGCCGGATTAATGATCTATTCGTCACTGTCGGAGTCCAACAGTGGGGCCGGTATGATCCGGAAACTGAAGAAATCGAGGTTAGCGATGATCCGGATTCAGACTCTGAAGACTTAATCGACCTGGCGGCGGCCGAGACCTTTTTAAACAAGGGGAATGTCCATGCCGTCGAAGCCGAACAGATGCCGGATAAAAGTCCCGCCGCAGCGATCTTCCGCTGGTAGCGGCAAATAAGCTTACAAAAAGTGGGCAATGGCAAAATTTCAACTTGCTGGATGGTGTCTTTATGAAAGATGAACAGGTTATCGAGCCCAAATGCGGAACTGCATTTGCGCTCCAAAAAGGTAAAATTTTTAAGGTAATAGATTTGGAAGGCCG
>PUNU01000209.1 GCA_003551865.1 Syntrophomonadaceae bacterium | reverse complement strand
CATGGGGACGGTTCGAGCGTTCCTGAGCGCAGCGAAGGCCGAAGGGAAAACGATGGAACCGTCCCCTATGGCATAGCGGGCAATGATGCAGGCTAAAGTTGCGCTGTAGTGTTAGCAACTTTTATCTTAAGAAGGAGGTAGTATTTATGCCGTTGGATCCAACCAAACATGCTGACTGGGAAATTGCAGAGGCCGCTGAAGCGAACATGAAAAAGGTTTACCAGTTGGCGGAGGAGCTTAATCTTGAACAGGAGGAGCTCCTGCCGTATGGCCACTATGTGGCAAAAGTAGATTACAAGAAGGTGGTGGACAGGTACAAAGACAAGCCGGCCGGCAAGTACATCGATGTTACCGCGATCACTCCCACCCCGCTCGGTGAAGGTAAAACAACATCAACGATGGGCTTGACCCAGGGGATGGGCAAGCGCGGTAAAAATGTAATTGCCACCATCCGCCAGCCTTCGGGAGGCCCGACAATGAATGTCAAGGGTTCTGCCGCCGGCGGAGGCCTGGCCCAGTGCATACCTCTCACTCCCTTCTCTCTCGGCCTGACCGGAGACATTAATGCTATTATGAATGCCCACAACCTGGGCATGGTGGCGGTGACTTCCCGCCTCCAGCATGAATTCAACTCCACCGACGCTTTCCTGGAGCGCAGTGGTTTGAAAAGGCTTAACATCGATCCCCGCAACGTGCAGATGAACTGGATTATCGATTTCTGCGCCCAGGCCCTGCGTAATATTATTATCGGGTTGGGCGGCAGGAGAGACGGGTTCATGATGAGCTCAGGCTTCGACATCGCCGTAGCTTCCGAGGTTATGGCTATTTTGGCCGTTGCCAACGATTTACAGGATATGCGTGAGCGCATGGGCAAAATTGTTGTTGCCTATGATAGAAGGGGCAATCCAATTACCACTGAAGACCTTGAAGTGGCCGGAGCCATGACTGCCTGGATGGTGGAAGCACTCAATCCGAACCTGATGCAGACCCTGGAAGGTCAGCCGGTATTCGTCCACGCCGGGCCCTTTGCCAATATTGCTATCGGTCAGTCTTCGATTGTGGCCGACCGGGTTGCATTATCACTGGGCGACTATGTAATTACCGAATCAGGGTTTGCCGCCGATATCGGTTTCGAGAAATTCTGGAATCTCAAGTGCCGCACCTCGGGCTTGACCCCGCACTGTGCCGTACTTGTGGCGACAATCCGGGCTCTGAAGTGCCACGGAGGCGCCCCCATACCGAAACCCGGCCAGCCGCTTGATCCTTCCTACAGCCAGGAAAACATTGAATGGGTTGAAAAAGGCTGTGAAAACCTGGTCCATCATATCAACACGATCAAAAAAGCAGGCATCAACCCGGTGGTTTGCATCAACCACTTCCATACCGATACTGAGAATGAAATCAAGGCTGTGCGCCGCCTGGCGGAAGAAGCCGGGGCCCGGGTCGCTCTTTCCAAGCACTGGCAGTACGGGGGAGACGGCGCCCTGGAACTGGCTGACGCGGTTGTCGAGGCCTGTGAAGAGCCGAACGAGTTCAAGTTCCTCTATGAGCTTGAAACACCATTGCGCCAGCGAATTGACTTGATTGCCAGGGAAGTATACGGAGCGGACGGCGTTGAATACACCCCCGATGCCCTTGAAAAGATCAAGAAAATGGAAGAAGACCCCAAGATCCAGAAAATGGGCACCTGTATGGTTAAGACCCACCTGAGCCTTAGTGACGATCCTACAATTAAGGGGGTTCCAAAGGGCTGGAAGCTTTCCGTACGCGATATTCTCACCTACGGAGGGGCCGATTTTGTGGTGCCGGTTGCCGGAGCCATCTCCCTGATGCCGGGAACATCAGCCAGCCCGGCCTTCCGCAAAGTTGACGTAGATACGGAAACCGGAAAAGTCCAGGGACTGTTCTAAGATCAGGCTTATAGCCGCCGGGTTACTTGCGGCAGAAAAAAAGATTTAAAAAGGACGCTGCACTGCGGCGTCCTTTACTTATGGCGGGTCTTAAACGGGGAACCAGTCAGGAGGGTGATAGAAGGTTACCTCATTCTCGTGGGAGCGATCGGCTAAAAGCTCGCTTACACTTTTACCACTGCCGGGCACCGGCAGGTCGGGAGCAACATCGGCGAGCGGTACCAGCACAAAATTTCGCTCGGCCAGGCGGGGATGGGGAAGCTGGAGCAAGACTGTATTCATGGCCACGTTTTCGTAGATCAGCAAATCCAGGTCGATTATGCGCGGTCCCCATTTTACTTTTCTTATACGCCCCATTTTTTCTTCGACGTCGAGCATTTTGCGCAGCAGCATCACGGGGGTGAGGCCGGTTGAGAGCACCGCACAGGCATTTAAAAACGGCCCCTGGGGCGGGCCGCCGAAGGGCTCGGTTTCATATACGGCGGATACCGCTTTCAGGCTTACTTGAGGTTCTGAAAGCAGTAGATCCAGTGAGTATTGCAAATTGGCCAGCCGGTCATCCAGGTTCGAGCCGAGTCCGATATAAGCTGTTTTACCTGTCATTACGGGACCACTTCCAGTTAGATTATTTCTTGCGGTTTATTATTACCCCGACACCGCCCTGTACCCCGGGAATAGGGGGGGTCGGCTTGCGAACCTCCACCGTCACTTCTTCTATATCTGCCAGAGCTAAAAGTCTGTCGGCAATACGACAGGCCAGGGTTTCCAGCAGGTGGCATGATTCTCCGTACATAACTTCTTCCACGATCATTACCGCTTTTCGGTAATCGGGCACTTCACCGATTTTATCCTCGAAAGGTCTGTCAAGGTCGACGCCAAGTTCCAGGCTTACCCTGAACTCCTGGCCAAGCTGGATTTCTTCCGGGAGCACCCCGTGGTGCGCGTAGCATATTATTTCTTCAACTATTATACGA
This sequence comes from Syntrophomonadaceae bacterium, assembly GCA_003551865.1. The sequence goes on along the minus strand of PUNU01000209.1, from coordinate 7,159 downwards.
TCCAAATCAGCATCACCTCCGGACCATGGCATCGGTCATTACGGCGACCCTGCGCATTTGCAAAACATCGTGAACCCGAATTATATCAGCTCCGGCGCTGATCCCGTAAGCAACGGTGGCGGCAGTTCCTTCGATGCGGTCATCTGCAGGCAGCTCAAGGGTTTTGCCGATCATTGATTTGCGGGAGGTGCCGAGAAGCAGGGGATAACCCAGGCTGCAGAATTCACGCAGGTGGCGCATGACTTCAAGATTTTGCTTTAGGTCTTTGCCGAATCCGATGCCCGGATCAATTATGATTTGCCTGTCTTCCACTCCGGCACTGTGGGCCAGCTCCAGTGATTCCACCATTTCAGAGATGATATCCGGGATAAGGTCTGTATATTCGGTGCTGCGCCGGTTGTGCATCAGGCACAGCGGAACCCGGTGCCTCGCCGCCACCTTCCCGATGTCCCGGTCTTTTTTTAAGCCCCAGACATCATTGATCATTTCCACCCCGGCCTCAAGGGCCTTTTCGGCGACTGCCGCCTTGTAGGTGTCAATAGAAAGGGGCAGCGTAAAAGAGTGTTCTTTTTTTAGTGCTTCTATTACCGGCATTACCCTGTTTAGCTCCTCATCTGCCGGTACTGGCACAGATCCCGGACGGGTAGATTCGCCGCCGATATCAATAATGTCCGCTCCTTCATCCGCCATGCGGTAAGCCTGTTCCAATGCCTTTTCCAGCCGGTTGAACCGGCCACCGTCGGAAAACGAATCGGGGGTTACATTTAAGATGCCCATGATCAGCGTTCTTTGGCCCAGCGGTAAAGTGTGGGCGCCCAGGCGTAATGAACCGTCCGGACTTGCTTGACTCCATTTCAGGGCCCGGTTAAGAAGCCTGCCCAGCTCAGCAGGGTTTCCCTCCAGTGCCTCTAACTGTTTGCCGACAGCGGCCAGTTCCTGATCAGAAGCGACTACGACCGCATCAACCAGGTTTGCCGAATTTTCCCCGGCAGGGAGAAATACAGCTTTCCCATTCCCGGCGGCAACCAGATTTTCAATTATGGTTTTAGTAAAAGGAGTAATAGAGCAGAGCTTAACGGCCCGGCTGAGTATATTTTTGCTCAGTTCCGCTATATCTTGCCCGCTCAGCCCCATTGCTTCCAGTTCCCCGGGCAAAAGGTTTATGTCCAGGATGACTGCGTTCATTTTATTATTTCTCGCATTCAATGCAGCAACTACCTTTCTAAAGAAAACAGCCCATTTCATCTTCCTGGCTGTTCCGCTTGTAAGTTTACAGCTTTCTTCCTTCGATCAAACTGAAAACTTCACTGCGTGAGCTCTGGTTGCGTCTGAAAAGTCCGCGCACCGCCGAAGTGACGGTAATGGAACCGGGCTTGCCGACCCCCCGTATGCTCATGCACAGGTGTTCGGCTTCAATTACCACCACGACACCCTTTGGTTTTAGCTCTTCGGTAATTATATCGGCAACTTTGCTGGTCAGGCGTTCCTGCAGCTGCGGGCGCCTGGATACGGTTTCAATCACCCTGAGAAGCTTGCTCAAACCGACAATTCTTCCACCGGCAGGCAGGTAGGCGATGTGGGCCTTGCCATAAAAAGGCAGAAGGTGATGCTCGCACATTGAGTAGAATGAAACGTCTTTAACCAGGACGATTTCATCGTGGCCGTCTTCGACAAAACATGTCCGCAGGTGTTGGCGTGGGTCCTGATTTAAGCCGCCAAACAGCTCTGTATACATATTGGCCACTCTTTCGGGCGTACCTCGCAACCCCTCCCGGTTAGTATCTTCGCCGACCGCTTCCAGGATCATTTCCACTGCCCTGGTTATTTTATCTTTGTCCACGACTATACCGCCTTTCCATTAGTAATATAGATAGCCGGGAAGAAAAACGATCAGGCTGTGCAGTAAAGCACAGGCCAAAATATTTTCCGTCCGCAGGTAAAAGTAACCGAGAATTGCAGCCGTGCCGGGTACAAGCACAGCCGCTTCAATGTATGTGTACGGGTATGCTATCATCCACGGGCTGGTGATCATCAGAAAAATAAAATGTGCTGCAGCTACCAGCAAAACAGTTAACAGCACGCCAAAAGAAAGGCCAAACCGGCGGCTTAGTACGGTTTGTATATAGCCCCGCCAGAGCATTTCTCGGGGCAGTGCAATTAACAGGAAAATTACAGCGAAATGTGACAATGCACTCGTTCCGTTAAAACTCAACCCCTCGGGCAGACCCCGCACAGACATGATAATCAGCCCGGCGAGGATGACAGCCAGGAAATAGCCGCTCTTGATCCTCTCACGGCGCAGGCCCAGGTCCGGGTAATCGATTTTACCAGATCTAAACGCTGTTACCAGGATTAACAAAGCGGCGGCATAGGCCGGAGCGGTATAATAATCCGGCCAACCGGTAATCTCTGGAGTCAATTCCCCGAGAAGGGCCATACCTCCCAGCAGGGGCACCAGGCCGAGGCTTAATGTGGTGGGAGGGGTCCTGATTAAATTAAGCCAGTAGTTTGTATGATGGTGATCCAGGGTTAATATGGTAACAGCCATAATCATGATGGCAATAAAAAGGGCGTATACGGAAAATGAACTGAGAAGGGTGAGGGAAGAAGTTTCAGTTTCCGGTGGAAGCATCGGTTCTCCATCTTCAGAAATGAAATAATAATAGACCATGCCTTCCCGGGGGTGGAATGATATTGGTATGGTGTCTTCCCATACTGCCGGTATGCCTTTCTGCTGCTCAAACACGGATGACACATGTTCGAGTGTATCTCCGTCATCGACAGGGGTAAAAATATTATCTCCCCTTATTTCTTCGAACAAGGAGCATTCGATCATCATAAATATGCCGCTTTTTGATGCAGATTCCAACTGCTCCCCGTTTTTTTCGTATGTCCCTTCACCGAGCAGCATTATGCTTCTTTTGTGTTCGGTTTTACCGACGACTGCAATTATACCGCCGTCAGGAAACTCGGCTTTAAGGTCATTGGTTTCAAATGCCCAGGGTTCGAATTCACAGACGGTGCCAATTTCATAGCTGTACGGCTTATGGCCCAGTGCTTCAGGAAAAAAAGCGGTTATGGCAAAAGCTGAAACTACCAGCACAGTGGTGATTCCCAACAAAATAAACAGGCCAACCAAATAGTTCCTGCCGAGTATTTTTTTTAGCAGCATCATTTCCTCCTACAATTGTCATGTTGTTGTACTGCCCTGCATTAAATTCGACGAGAGTGATGCCATTCCTCTAAAATCAATCGCTTGCGGTTAAAGCACCGGGTGCTTTTCAAAGCAGCCCCAATCTGCTATAGTGTAAGTGTTTAACCGGCAAGACGCAATACCGGTATAGGGTCAGCAAAAATCATTTTGGCCGGAGGGCGAAATGTTACTGGCGATCGATGTCGGCAACACCCATGTCATGCTCGGAGTTTACAGGGATCAGAATATTCTGGTTTACTGGCGTTTGCCAACCCGCAAGGACAGCACCGAAGACGAGCTGGGCATGGTGGTCAAAAATCTCCTGCACAACAGTCGCCTTGGCCTAAAAGATATAGATGCTGTCGCAATATCTTCTGTTGTTCCCCCGCTTATGTATTCACTCGAAAGGATGTCTACAAAATATTTCGAAGTCGCTCCCTTGATAATCAGCCCCGGGATAAAAACCGGCCTTAATATTGTAACAGATAATCCTAGAGAAGTGGGAGCCGATCGTATAGTAAATGCTGTGGCGGCATACAACATATATGGAGGGCCGCTGATCATTGTCGATTTTGGAACGGCCACCACTTTTTGCGCCATATCGAGAAGTTGTGAGTACATGGGCGGCGTAATAGCTCCGGGTATTGGCATATCGCTGGAAGCTCTTTTTGACAAGGCGGCTAAACTGCCCCGGGTGGAGATATTAAAGCCTGGGCGGGTTATTGGCAAGGATACCATTGCCAGCATGCAGTCGGGTATTGTCTATGGTTTCGTCGGCCAGGTGGACGGCATAGTTCGCCGCATGGCCAAAGAATTTGATACAGAGCCGCTGGTTATCGCTACCGGGGGGTTTGCTTCCATGATTGCCCGTGAATCGGAGACGATATCCGAAGTTAACCCCCTTCTAACCCTTGAGGGCCTGCGGATCATCTACGAAATGAACCTGAAGGCATAAAGATTATGCAAAAAGTCGGCAGGGCACCAGTATTTTAGGGCATTAATTCTGAGGTCTTGCACAAATTTGGCAAGACTTTTTCAGGCAATCTCGGGAACGCCGGAATACACTGGATTTACAAGGGGTCAATTTGCAATCCAATTTTTATGGCACCGGCTTGTCCGGGCCGGGGAGGTATTTGGCTGATGATTGGAGTGGCTTTTCCGATGTTCTTACTGCTTGTAGGAGTGTTTTTTGTCGTTGCTGCACTCCTCCAGTGGCTGTGGAATATTACCATGCCGGATGTGTTCAATTTAAAAACCATCAGTTACTGGCAGGCCTTTCGCCTTTTAATTATTGCCGGGGTACTCTTTGGAGCCGGCGGCATTCGTTTTGTCGGTTGACTTTTCGCTGTTCAATACATATAAAGAGGTGCGGATAAAATGAAGGTCGGCCTGGCTTTGAGCGGCGGGGCTGTCAGGGGGGTTGCTCATATCGGCGTCCTCGAATACCTGGAGACCCGCGGCATCAAACCTCACTGCATATCGGGGACAAGTGCGGGCAGCATTGTCGGTGCACTTTACTGCGCCGGTTTTTCTGTGGGGGAGATAAAAGACATTGCCATTAACATGTCATGGCGAGATTTAGTTAAAATTTCCATTCCCCGCAAGGGGCTGATCAAGACCTCACAACTGCTTCAGTTGATCGAAGCACAGATCGGCAGGGTTAAGTTTGATCAGCTTGAACTGCCCCTGACGGTTAATGCTGTCGATTTGCTGAGTGGTGAAGAAATTGTTATTGAAGACGGCCCCGTGGCAAAAGCTGTTGCTGCCAGTTGTGCCATACCCGGTATCTTTACCCCGGTAAAGTATGGCCGCCGCCTGCTGGTTGACGGCGGGCTGCTTAACAATGTTCCTGTTGAGCATTTAAAGCACCGGAAACTAGACTACCTAATAGCGGTAAACGCAGGGGCGCAGATGCCCTTGCAAAAAGAACCCGGCAGCATATTTGAAATCCTGGTCCTTTCTTACCACATCATGCGCCTTGACCGTGAAAGTGACGTATGCGAAGTCGCCGATACCGTTATTGAGCCGGATTTAGGTGATATTCACTTTTATGATACCGGTAAATCCGGGATGCTTATTAAGCGTGGCTATGATGCGGCTCAAAAGGCCCTGGAAAAAGTGGACTTCGAAAAGAAAACCGGCCGTGTGTTTGGCTGGTTTAAGAAGCGCAGTCGGAAAAAGGGGTGAAGCAGAATGACCTTAAACTGCAGTGAAGCGATCCGAAACCGCCGCAGTATCAGAAAGTTTAACTCCAGCCCTGTTGCCCGGGAGCTTCTGGAGCAGATTATCGAAGCGGCCAGGCTTGCTCCTTCCGCCACCAACCGCCAACCCTGGCGTTTTGTTTTGCTAACGGACAAAGATAAGCACAAGCTCGCCGGCGATATTGTCCAGCCCTTTGTTCTTGAGGCCCCGGCCCTGTTCGTTTGCTGCCTGAACCGCAGATCTTTTACCCGCGGCCTGGTGGAAAAAAGGATGCAGGAGCTTGTTGAGGCTGAAGCAGTCAGTGAGGAAGCTGCCGGCTACATTAAGCGGAGAAATATGCCGGATCAGGTGGAAGAGGTGAAAACTCCCGCTTCCGCTTATCTTGACCTCGGCATTGCTGTTGAGCACATGGTTTTGCAGGCGGCCGCGCTGGGTCTGGGCAGCTGCTGGGTGCGTCTTTTTAACCCACAAAAGGTTCATGAAAAACTCGATCTGCCACCGGAGATTGAGGTGGTTGCTCTCCTGCCAATCGGCTATGCGGCCCACTCGCCATCTCAGCGTCCCCGCCTGAGCCGGGATGATATACTGATAAACCCCTCGCAGTAACTAGCGCCGTAACAATTCCAGGCGAGTGTTCCGTGAGCGCCGGCTTGCAATAAATGCAAAAAAAGAAAAACTTAATTGACAGGGCAATAGTTTTGTCGGCATAACAAAAGGCGCGGTTTACCCGCGCCTTGTGCTATGGATTTTGTGTTTTAACCGGTTATTCCGATTCTCCGCACAGACGGAGAATTCTTTCCCAATCCCGATCTACATAGTCCTGGATGGACTGCAAGAGATGCTTGTTTTCATCTTTAAAAAGGTGGGCAAAGCGCCCCTGAAGCTTAAGATATTCTTCCACCGGCTTCTTATTTTTCACCTTTACGGTGAGATTCCACTGGCCGTTTTCCACTTCGTAAAGCGGCCAGACGCAGGTTTGCACTGCCAGTTGGGCCAGTTCAACTGTTTTTTCCATGGGATAACGCCATCCCCTGTGGCAGGGGGCAAGGATGTTAATAAAAGAGGGTCCTTCCACCGCAAAGGCCTTTTGAGCCTTGCGCACCACATCCCGCCAGTTGCTGATTGAAGCCTGGGCCGCATAGGGAATGTTATGGGCGGCCACGATGCCTGTCAGATCCTTTCGGTTTTCAGATTTACCGAAGCTTTCTTTGCCGTGTGGGCTGGTGGTGGTCCAGGCCCCTTTCAGGGTGGCACTGGAGCGCTGGATTCCCGTATTCATGTAAGCTTCGTTATTGTAGCAGACATAGACCATGCGGTGGCCTCTTTCCAGGGCACCGGAAAGGGCCTGCAGGCCGATGTCGTAAGTTCCACCGTCGCCTCCGAAGGCGACGAAGCGGTAGTCGTCTTCTATCTTGCCCTGCCTCTTAAGGGACCGGTAGGCTGCTTCGGCACCGCTCAAAGTAGAAGCGGCATTTTCAAAGCCACAGTGGATATAAGAGGCATTCCAGGAGCTATAGGGGTAGATGGTGGTGGAAACCTCCAGGCAGCCCGTAGGGTTGGCAATTACCAGTTCAACATTATCGGGAGCACCCATGAGGATTTGCCGCACTGCTATCGGAGCGCCGCATCCGGCACACAAACGGTGCCCGCTTTCCAGGATGTCTTCTTTTTTTACCAGGTCTTTAAGCTTTGTTGACATCTGCATCACCTCCTATTCCCTGAGTCCCAGGTAGTTTACCGGTTGTTTTATCCTGCCGCTGGAGT
>PUNU01000243.1 GCA_003551865.1 Syntrophomonadaceae bacterium | reverse complement strand
CTGTCGGCTCACGGCACTAACCCGGCTACGGTAACCATGGCCGGGTATGAAGTGGTGCAAATCCCTTGCGACGAACGGGGCAATGTTGATCTAAAGGCGCTCAAAGAAGCGGTTGACGACACCACTTCGGCCTTGATGTTAACCAACCCGAGCACACTGGGCCTGTTTGAAGAAGAAATAGTCGACATGGCCAAAATTGTCCACGAAGCCGGGGGGCTCCTCTATTATGACGGGGCCAACCTGAACGCGATTATGGGTTACGCCCGCCCGGGCGATATGGGTTTTGATGTCGTCCATTTAAACCTGCACAAAACCATGTCCACACCCCACGGCGGCGGTGGGCCGGGCAGTGGCCCGGTAGGAGTAAAAGAAAGGTTGATTCCTTATCTTCCCGTGCCGCTCGTCGACAAGAAAGATGACAGGTTCTTTTTCGACTATGATTATCCCGAAAGCATCGGCAAAGTCCAATCATTTTACGGCAACTTTGGTGTGGTAGTAAAAGCCTATACCTATGTGCGGATGATGGGAGCTGAAGGGCTAAAGCAGGTTTCTACCGATGCCGTGCTCAATTCCAACTACCTGGCTACCCTGCTGAAAAAGAATTACCATATTCCCTACGATCGCCTCCGCAAGCACGAATTTGTCGTTTCAGCCAAACCGCAGGCGAAAAAGGGTGCCGGAGCGGGCGATATTGCCAAGGCCCAGCTCGACCGCGGTTTTCACCCGCCGACGGTATACTTCCCGCTGATCGTGGACGAAGCGCTGATGACTGAACCGAACGACACCGAGAGTAAAGAAACCCTGGATGCTTATGCCCAGGCCATGGAAGAAATAGCCAAAGAAATTGATAAAGACCCGGAAAAAGTTGCCCATGGCCCCTACAACACGGTGGTCGGGCGGCTCGACGAAGTGCGCGCGGCCCGCAATCCGGTCCTGCGCTGGAAGAAAGAGTAGAGGTATATAGTTGGTCTTAAGCAGGCAGGGGTGACGGGAAAGCAATTACATGCTTTCCTGCTTCCCCTGCTTTCTTGTTTTGCTATAATATTTATAACCGCTTGTAAAAGATTGGTGGCAGGAAGGGGCGATCATGCTGGCTGCAGCCGCTTTGGAAAAACTGCTGGAAGAGGCGTGGCAGGCAAGGGAGGAAAACTTTCCAAAAAGCATTGAATTCAATGTTCCCGTCCGCACCCTGCCTGTCAGTGTAACCGGGCCTTATTGCCGGCTTAATTGTGCTCACTGTGCGGGGGCTTACTTAAAGAGCATGGTTCCGCTGGAAAAAGCCCTTAATGGGGAAAAGGGGCGGGAAAGCAGTTATCTTGTCTCCGGGGGCTGCAGCGATGAGGGCAAAGTGCCCCTGCTAAAGTACTGGAATAACCTGAAAAAGCTGGCCCTCCGCGGCCCTTTAAACCTGCATGCCGGGCTGGTTACCGAAGAAGAAGCCCGGCGGCTCTCTGAGCTGGCTGCGGTGGTTTCTTTTGATTTTGTTGGCGATGATGAAACCATAGCCGCCGTTTACAATTTGCCGGTAACGGGCGAAGATTACCTTGCTTCTTTCCGCAGTTTGCAGAAATACACCCGGGTCGTTCCCCATCTTTGTATCGGTATTAATGGCGGCGAGATCAGGGGTGAATACCGGGCTCTGGAAATGCTGCGGCAGGAGAAGGTGGAAGCGATCAGCATGATTATTTTCCGGCCGACGGAAGGAACCGCTTTCTCAGCTTGCAAGGCGCCAAAGCCGGAAGAAGTAGCCCGGTTTATTGCTTCAGCCCGCCTGTCTTTTCCCCGCACCCCTCTTTACCTGGGGTGCATGCGCCCGGGCGGGCGCTACAGGGAAACCGTGGACTGCCTGGCACTTAGAGCCGGGGTCAATAAGATCGTTATGCCGGCGCCGCCCGCCCGCCGGATGACCAAGGATTTGGGTCTGCAGATTAATTTTTCCGAGGAGTGTTGTTCTTTATGATTCGTGCTTCGGCAGGGACGGCGGCCTGCATGGGGTTAAGCGGCAGCCGGATGGACGCCTATCCGACCACGGCTTACCTGCTTTCCGGAAAGCAGTGTTTGATGGGCTGCGCCTTCTGCCCGCAGGGGACCGCCGGTAACAATTATCTTAAACGCCTTGGCCGGGTCACCTGGCCGGAATTTACCTGGGAAGAAGTAGAAGAGGGCCTTTCCAAACAAGCTGAAAAAAACCGGTTCAGGCGAATTTGCCTGCAGTCAGTGCGGCATGCTGCAGGGATTGGTCCCCTCCTTGAGGCGGTGACCCGCATAAAGTCTGCTTCAAGCCTGCCGCTTTCACTTTCAGCCTGGATCGAAAGTGAAAAAGAAGCCGCAGCTCTTTTTGCCGCCGGAGTGGAACGGATCAGCGTTTCTCTTGATGCGGTGGACCCGGGGGTCTATAAAAAAATAAAAGGCGGATCTCTGGAAAAAAGGCTTAAACTGCTGCTGCGCTGTGCCAATAAATATCCGGGGCAAATGACCACCCACCTGATCTGCGGACTCGGAGAAACTGAAGCCGAACTGCTTTCGTTAATCGACAGGCTGCATCAGGCCGGGATAACGGTAGCCCTTTTTGCATTCATTCCGCTTAAAGGCACAAACCTTGAGGGTGAAAAACCGCCGTATATAGGTTCTTACCGCCGTGTCCAGGCCGGGATCTATTTGCTGCGGGAAAAGCGGGTTGATTTTTCCTCGTTCAGCTTCAAAAACGGGAGGCTCAAATCGTTTGGTCTGCCTAAAAGCGAACTTGAGCGGGCGTTGGCCGCGGGAGAAGCTTTTCAAACCGGCGGCTGCCCCGACTGCAACCGGCCCTATTACAACGAACGCCCGGGCGGGGTGATTTATAACTATCCCCGCGGGTTAACTTCTTTAGAAATTGAAGAGGCTTTAAAGACTCTTTTTGAAACTTTACCGGAACAGGTTTCCTGATTCGTAACTACTCAGCCTATTGTCCTTGTTGAATGAAAAACGGCGCCATGGGGAAGGTTCGAACGTCCCCACTAATCCGGGTTCTGACTTCTGACTTCTATTATGGGAGACGGTGGAACCTTCCCCTGTGGCTTAGCGGGTTAGGCCTGAGTAGTTACCCTGATTCTATATAAGGAGGAAATTTTGTATGCGCTACCAGTGGCGCTTGATCCTGGATCCTCCAATGCCCGGAAAAGAGAACATGGAAAAAGATCTTGAGCTGATGGAGGAAGTGGCCGCCGGGGACTGTCCGCCTGTTCTGCGTATTTACCGCTGGGCGCCTCCCGCGGTGTCCCTCGGGTATTTCCAGGACGAAAACGAGGTGGTCGATCTCGAAGCCTGCCGTGAAGCGGGGGTGGACCTTGTGCGGCGCCCAACCGGCGGCCGGGCGGTCCTTCACCACCACGAGCTGACCTACAGCATCATTGTTCCTGAAGCTCACCCTTTTATCCATAAAGGCGGCGTGCTGGATGCTTACCGGGCGATCAGCCGGGGCGTGATCACCGCTTTTAACCTGCTTGATATTTGCGCCTCTGTTACCCCGGAAGAAGAAAGCGGGGCGGGTATTTCTCCCGGTTCCTGTTTCGACACTCCTTCGGCTTACGAGATCAAGGTTGACGGCAGGAAGGTAGTGGGCAGTGCCCAGCTGCGCCGCGAGGGCATAGTCCTTCAGCACGGGGCGATCCTGTTTAAATTGCCGCTCGAGCTTTACCGCAGGATTTTAAAGAGCGAATACCGCAAGGCCGAAAGCAGCAGGCAGATGGAACTGGGTGAAAAGGCGGCGGGTTTGATTGATTTGGGATACGATATCAGCTATGATCGTATGACCCGGGCCCTGGTCAAAGGATTTTCCATGGTTATTCCCGCTGTATTTACAAGCCTGCGGACTAAACTATAAAACAAAGGGGGAGTAGTAATTGAGCGAAAAATACCAGCTGACAATAATCGGCGGCGGGCCGGGGGGGTATCTGGCCGCTTTAAGGGCGGGCACGCTGGGTTTGAAAACAGCCCTGGTAGAAAAAGAGGAACTGGGCGGAACCTGTCTGAATCACGGCTGTATTCCAACCAAGGTCTTGACCCACGGCGCTGCTCTCTACCGCCGTATTCGTGGAGCCGGCGAGTTTGGCTTTGACCTGGGTGATGTCAGTTTTTCATATTCCCGCCTGCAGGAGAAGAAAAAGGCGGTGGTTGATGAACTGACCGGACATGTTGGCGAACTGCTGAAAAATGGCGGAATTGATGTTTACAGCGGCACAGCCAGGGCAGTTTCTTCCACCCGGGTCGAAGTAAGCACAGGCGATGGTAAAAATCTAGAAATTGAAACGGAGAAAATAATTCTGGCTACTGGTAGTGAGGAAATATATCCGCCGATACCCGGGCTTGACCTGCCGGGGGTGATCACCTCCTGGGAGGCGCTTGCCCTGAAAGAACTGCCGAAAACAATGGCCGTTATTGGCGGGGGAGTTATTGCCCTGGAAATGGCTTCAATTTTTTCCGGTCTTGGAGTGAAAGTTAATATCGTGCACCGCAGTGAGCGCCTTCTGCGCCGGATGGACCTGGAGATGGTCCGCCGCCTTTCCACTTACCTGCGTAAAAGCGGCCTGCAGATCATGATGAACACGCCGGTGGAAAAAATTGAGACAGTTGAAGATGGGCTTGAGCTCACCGCAAAAGGGCGGAAAGGTGAAGAAAAAGTCAGGGCGGAGATGGTTTTGCTTTCCGTGGGCCGGAAACCCTCATTTGGCGAACAGGATCTGGAGACTCTCGGGGTGGAATACGACGAAAGCGGTATAAAGGTTAACAGCAAAATGGAGACCGCTGTTCCCGGTATTTATGCCGTGGGTGATGTCACCAGTCCGGGTTATTTCCTGGCCCATGTTGCCTACCACCAGGGCCTGGTCGCCGCCGAAAATGCAGCCGGGATGGAAGCGCATTTTGACGGTTCTATTGTGCCAAATTGCCTCTTTACTGATCCGGAGCTGGCCTGTGTTGGCATGAGCGAGGAAGAAGCCGCAGAAAAAGGGGTCGAGGATTTAAAAACCGGCAAGTTTCCTTTTTCTGCCAACGGAAAAGCGGTTACCCAGGGGGAAAAAGAGGGAACAGCCAAAATCATTGCCGCCGGAGATGAGCAAAAGGTTATTGGGGTCCACATCCTCGGCCCCCATGCTTCAGACTTGATCCAGGAGGGTGCCCTGGCCGTAGCAAAAGGAGTAAGTGCCGCCGAGCTGGCCGGGCTCATTCATCCCCATCCCACGCTCAGCGAATCGGTTTGGGAAGCGGCGATGGCGATCAATAAGGTTCCGCTGCACTTCGGAAGACGATGAATAAAGTCGGCTTAATAGTAAACCCGGTGGCCGGCATGGGCGGCAAGGTTGGCCTCAAGGGAACAGACGGAGCGGAGATTATCGAAAAAGCCAGGGCGATGGGAGCCCGTCCGGAGGCCTCAGAAAAAGCGGAACAGGCTCTGCGGGCCCTGAACGGGCAAAATGATCGGATCGAGCTTTATACCTGTTCGGGAGCGATGGGTGAGGATGCTGCCGTGCGCTGTGGTTTCGAGCCGCAGGTTATAGTAGAAACGGAAGAACCAACTTCTCCCGATGACACAGAGAAAGCGGCTATAAAAATGGCGGAAGCAAAGGTTGCTTTGATTCTCTTTGCCGGAGGTGACGGCACCGCACGCAATATTTACCATGCCCTGGGAGAAAATGCTGAAATGCCGGTAATCGGCATTCCGGCCGGGGTGAAAATACATTCAGCTGTATATGCAACAAATCCGCGCAGTGCCGGTGAACTGGCCGGCCAGTTTTTACAGGAAGCCGGCCTGCCCCTGCGCAGGGCCGAGGTTATGGATATCGATGAAGAAGCTTTCCGGGGCGGCCGTCTTTCAGCTCGACTTTACGGCTACCTGTATGTGCCCAGCGCCGGTGAGCAGATGCAGCATTTGAAGATTGGCGGAGCGGAAACTGCGGAAGCAGTTTTAGAAGCGATAGCCGAGCAGGTTGTCGAAAACATGGAAAAAGACGTTGTCTATGTGATTGGGCCCGGTTCAACAACCGTGCCGATCATGGAAAAAATGGAACTGGAATATACCCTGCTTGGCGTAGACGTGGTAATTAATGGGGAACTTATCGCAGCCGATGTCAGCGAAAAGCAGCTGCTTGAGCTTATAGAAAACAAACCGGCCAAAATCATCGTTACTGTTATCGGCGGCCAGGGCTATATCTTTGGCCGGGGCAACCAGCAGATCAGCGCTGAAGTAATAAAGAAAGTGGGCAGAAAAAATATTATTGTTGCTGCGGCCAGGGATAAAATACTTTCCCTGGAACACAACCGCCTGTTTGTCGATACGGGAGACGAAGAAGTCAACGAGATGCTCAGCGGCTATATGAAGGTGGTAACCGGGTATAAAGAAGAGATGGTTTGCCGGGTCTGCTAGTGCCCTGACAATTAAGTTTGTTCTATTTTTAATTCACAGCTGTTGCAAGCCGACGCTCACGGATCACTTGCCTGGAATTGTTACGGTTCGCTTTATGTTCGCTTCCGGCTTGCAACATCTCCTATAAATGAAAAGTTGTTGTAATAATTGCCAAATAACGCTCTTAATATTTTGAGAGGGCACTAACACCCTGTCAGCATATCAAGAGCGTGACACTGAACCGATAAGGCTATAGGGTAAAATGACGGGTTTATACGGCAGCCGAGCTGTCACCGCTAAAAATAGATCAAAAAGTATGTTATGATATTAAAGGTCGGCTACAGCTAATTCAATAATTATACTAAACGAGGAGATGTAACGCTTGCAGTTGTTGGAAGGCGAAAGAGAACAAATCCTTGAAACAGTCGAGGAAGTTTTAAACGAGAACGCCAAAACCCGTGAAGAAGTTATTCCCATTCTACAGCAGGTGCAGGCCAGGCTGGGTTACCTGCCCGCACTGGCCATGGAAAAGTTAGCGGAAGGTCTGGAAATTCCCGCTGTTGATATTTATGGTCTGGCTACTTTTTACAACCAGTTCCGCCTTAACCCTCCCGGGAAGCACGAGGTAAAAGTATGTCTCGGCACGGCCTGCTATATGGCCGGCGGAAATATTACCCTGGAATCTTTTGAGCGCCGTATGGATATCAAGGAGGGGGAAACCAGCGCCGATCGCCTCTACAGCCTTGAGCGGGTTGCCTGTGTAGGCTGCTGCACCATGGCACCGGTGGCAGTCGTAGATGATACAGTCGAAGGTCATGTAACCCCGACCAGGGTGGATGGTATAATGCTGGCCCTGGAGGAAGCCAACAATCGGGAAGAGGACGATGCTAAAAAAGGGCGGGAAACGGAGCAGAAGCCGGGGCAGGAGGAAGACCATGAGCAAAAATAATCCGGGGGATAAGTATCAAAAGCTGCAAGAAGAGGCCAAGAAAAGAGTGCAAGGCAAAGAGGAAAAACCGCGGGTCCTGGTGGGCACGGCCACCTGCGGGATAGCCGCCGGCGCTATGCAGGTTAAAGAAGCTTTTATCCGGGAGATAAAAGAACAGGGCATCGATGCCGAAGTATTGGAAGTGGGCTGCATCGGGCACTGCTATGCCGAGCCGCTTGCTGTAATAGCCAAGCCCGGATTTCCGGCGCTCTGCTACGGCTACCTGGACGAAGACCTGGTCCATCGCCTGGTGGAAGATTTTTTGTCCGGAGACGACCCTTCTTATGAATACGCCCTGGCTGCACTTGAAAGGAACGATATTTTCCCTCCCTTTGAGGATTTTCCACGGGGAGTATATGAGGAAAAGCTGATCCTCGAAAACTGCGGCATTATCGATTACAGCGATATTGATGATTATCTTGCTCTTGACGGGTACAAAGCCCTTTCCGAGGCCCTTTCCGGCGAGCCTGCAAAGGTGCTGGAAGAGGTTAAAGCGGCCAATCTGCGAGGACGCGGCGGGGCCGGTTTTCCGGCCGGAGTCAAGTGGGAAGCCTGCATCAACTCCGGTGGCGATGAAAAGTACGTTGTCTGCAATGCCGATGAAGGAGACCCCGGAGCTTTTATGGACCGCAGTATTTTGGAATCGGATCCTCATTCGGTGCTCGAAGGGATGCTCCTCTGCGCATACGCCATCGGGGCGGAAAAGGGTTATCTTTATATCAGGGCCGAATACCCCCGGGCGGTTAAACGGGTCCAGGAAGCCATTGAAAAAGCCCGGGAAAAGGGTTTATTGGGCTCCTCGATCCTGGGCTCTTCCTTTAATTTTGACCTGGAAATCTTCCAGGGATCCGGGGCTTTCGTATGCGGCGAGGCTACAGCCCTGGTCAATTCGATGGAAGGCAAAATGGGGATGCCGCAGAGCAGGCCTCCCCGTCTGACAAGCCGGGGATTCAGGGGCAAACCTACTGTACTGAACAACGTCAAAACTTTTGCTTACATACCACTTATTTACCGCCGGGGAGCACAGTGGTTTAAAGAGTTCGGCACTGCTGAAAGCCCCGGTACGGCGGTTTTTTCCCTGGTCGGCAAAGTAAACAACACCGGCCTGGTCGAGGTGCCCATGGGCACCACCCTGCGGCAGCTGGTTTTCGAGGTCGGCGGCGGCATACTTCAGGATAAGGAATTTAAAGCAGTGCAGATCGGCGGTCCCTCCGGAGGCTGCTTGCCGGAATCTTCCCTGGACGTGCCGATTGATTTTGATTCTCTTCACGAGGCCGGGGCGATTATGGGCTCGGGCGGGCTTGTGGTGATGGATGAAGACGACTGCATGGTTTCAGTTGCCCGCTACTTTCTTGAATTTACCGAACACGAATCCTGCGGCAAATGCACTTTTTGCCGCCTGGGCACCAGGCATATGCTGGACATCCTTACCGCCGTTACCAGGGGCGAAGGTAACGAAGAGTCCCTCAAACTCCTGGAAGAACTGGCTGAAGATGTGCGGGAGGGTTCGCTTTGCAACCTGGGGCGCACTGCGCCCAACCCGGTGCTGACCACTCTGCGGTATTTCAGGGAGGAGTACAGGGCCCACATCGAAGAAGGACGCTGTCCGGCCCTGGTATGCCGCGATCTGCTCCTTTACTATATCAAACCCGCCAAATGCAGCAAGCTCTGCAATGTTTGTGTGGGCAGCTGTCCCACTGAAGCGATCTATACCCGGGAAGACGGCCTTAAGGCTATTGATCAGGAAAAATGTGTAAAATGCAACAACTGCTATAAAGCCTGTCCGCCGGAGTACAACGCGGTGCTCAAACTTTCGCCGCCTGTTTTACCCGAGGAAAAGGAGGGCAAATCGTCATGAGCAAAGAGGTAACTATTACTATCAACGACCAAAAGATTAAAGCCCCTCCGGGAGAAAAACTGCTTTGGGTGGCCCTGGACAACGATATTTATATTCCCCATCTTTGTGCCATTAAAGACGAGAACAGGCCTTCTGCTGCCTGCCGTCTATGTTTTGTGGAGATTGAAGGAACAGACCGCCCGGTTACAGCCTGTACCCGGACGGTGGAAGAGGGCATGGTGGTTAACACCAGGAGTCCGCGGGTTGATCGCCTGGTCAAAACCGCTTTTGAACTGCTTCTCTCCGATCACAACCTGAACTGCCGCCGCTGTCCGGCCAACCGCAAATGCGCCCTGCAGAAAATCGCCCGGGAGCGGGGTCTGAAGCTCAAGCATGAACGATTCCAGCCGATTGGCCGGGAGTTTGCTCTCGATGACAGCCCGGATGAATTTGCTTTTGACCGCAGTCGCTGTGTTCTCTGCGGGCTCTGTATCGGGGCTGACCGGGAAGAAGCAAAAGTTGGGGCAATCGGGTTTGCAGGACGCGGTATTAATCGCGTAGTTACCACTTTTAATGATGTTCCCCTGGCTGAATCAATCTGCACCCAGTGCACGCTTTGCGTTGATGCCTGCCCTGTTGGAGCCCTTTACTACAAAAATAAACAGTAAGCTTGAAGTATCTATTTTTTTTACAATTCCCTCCACCCATGTTATAATAATAAACACAGTCTTCTACATACGTAGAAGACGAATAATTTATAGGAGCTGATTTGTGATGTCCGGTTTAATTGGTGTTTTTGGGGAAAAAGAAGATTCGGCGGATATAGAACCGCTGATTGAAAAAGTCAAATTCCGTGGAACTTGCTGGGAAAAAGACGGTGAAGAGGATTCAT
>PUNU01000222.1 GCA_003551865.1 Syntrophomonadaceae bacterium | reverse complement strand
CTTGTTGAGTGAAAAGCTGTGCCATGGGGACGGTTCGAGCGTTCCTGAGCGCAGCGAAGGCCGAAGGGAAAACGATGGAACCGTCCCCTATGGCATAGCGGGTTAGGCCTGAGTAGTTACAATGGAAATTATGCAGGTTTAAGTGTCAAATGTCGAGACCGCACGGGATGCCCTCAGACGAGCCGGAAAAATTCCAGGCAAGCCAAGAGCTGAGCCGGGTCCCGCAAGGCACTCAACCGGCAATGCTTACGGCAGGCCCCCGGGAAAAATATAGGCTTTTTGTTAAAGAGTTTAGTGCCGGTTGAGCTCCGGCTTGTAATAACTGCCAATAAAAAACCCTGGACAAACTTAATTGACAGGGCACCAGGAGCCAATCAGGAACTTTCCGGGGACACTCTACAGATCCCAGTAAGCTCTCTGCACGGAAAGCACTTCTTCCAGCCTCTTTTGGGCATGTCGCCCGGGCTCCAGCTCAGGTTGCTGCTTGGAAACCGGCAGCCCCCAGCCACCCAAAGCATTCAAGACCTGTATAATAATTCCGGCCTGGCCCTGCAGGTGATATCCGCCTTCCAGGCAGAGCAGCATTCGTCCTTCAGCCCAGCGGTCTGCCGCCCGGGCCAGTAATTCGGCCATGTTATAAAACCCCTTTTGGGTCAAGGACATCCCCGCCAGGGGATCCTGCCTGTAGGCATCCTGGCCGGCGGATACAAGCAGTAGTTCCGGTTTGAATTGATCCAGGATCGGAACAATGACCTGCTCAAAAAAGAGCCCGTATTCCTCATCGCCGCACCCCGGCGGAAGAGGGATGTTCACGGTAAAACCCTCGCCATCGTTCCTTCCCACTTCGCCGAGCCGGCCGCTGCCCGGGAAAGCGGGGCTTTGGTGGGTGGAAATAAATAAAATTTCCCGCTCCCCTTCAAACGAATGCTGAGTGCCGTTGCCATGATGCACGTCCCAATCGACAATGGCTATTCTGCTTAGACCATAATCGCGCCTGGCCGCCGCCGCGGCAATGGCAATATTGTTAAAGAGGCAAAAACCCATGGCCCGGTTTCTTTCGGCGTGGTGACCGGGAGGCCGGTTTAAGGCAAATACCCTGCGCCGCTCACCGCTCATAACTTTTTGCAATCCGGTCAGCGCTCCCCCTGCTGAAAGAAGGGCAACCCGGTAGGATTCGGGAACAATGTAGGTATCCATGTCCAAAAAACTTCTGCCCGAACGGCAGGCCTCTTCGATCGAACCGATATAGCCGCGGTCATGAATCAATGCTATGTCATCAACATCCGCCGGTTCCGGTCCGATCATTTCCACCTTCTCTCTCAGGTTTTCTTTGTCGATCGCCGATAAGATATGTTCAAGCCTTTCCTTGCGCTCAGGATGCCGGTCCTGCGTGTGAATCAGGTAATCATCATCATATACAAGACCAATTATTTCTCCGTTATTGACCATCTTATCCCTCGCTTTGCTCGTTTTAATCAGACCGGTTTTCCAGTGCCGTGCACAGGCGGTTCCATAAAAAGGGACTAAATTTGCGCAGCACCACGGGTTTCCCGGCTTCATTAATAAAAGCATGCTCGGTATAACCCTGGGCAAGCAGATTGCCTTCCCTGCGGATTTCGTAAACAAAAGTAACTCGGACGTGTTGCAGACTCTCCAGCCTGGTAACAATTTGCAGTTCATCGTCATATCCGGCCGGTTGTTTGTATTCACAAAAAGCTTTTAAAACCGGTAAAAAGATATTGCTTTTTTCAAACTCAAGGTAGGGCAGGCCGAGCTCCCTCATCAACTCGGTCCTTCCCACCTCAAACCAGACCAGGTAGTTGGCGTAATATGCCACACCCATCTGGTCGGTATCTTTATAGCGGACTCTGACCATGGTTTCGTTTTTAGCCAAGAGCTTTTATCTCCCATCCGGCATATCGCCGCCGCATCAAGCGATCTGTTACACTGAAAACTGCAAATATCAACCGGACCAAACATTGTTTACATAAACCTAGAGCACGTTTGCTTCACCGCGGTAAATCAAACCCCTGGTTGCATCGACCGTGATGGTTTCTCCGCTTTCAATCTCGTCCACGGCTCCTTCCACTCCGACTACGGCCGGTATGCCCAGGTTGATGGCTACAATAGCTCCGTGTGAAGTGAGCCCTCCTTCTTCCGTTACCAGTGCCGCTGCTTTTTCGATGGCCGGTAAAAAATCGCTGCTGGTCGCGTAGGCAACCATTATTTGCCCTTCTTTCATTTTGTCAATATCACCTGGACTCCTGGCAATAAAAGCACTGCCGCTCACGGCTGATTTTCCTACTCCTGTTCCTTTCACAATGACCTCCCCTACGGTTTCAACCCTTAAGAGGTTGGTTGTTCCGGAAACACCAACCGGAACCCCGGCTGTAATAACCACCAGGTCACCGTTTTTTATCAGGTCTTCTTCGAGCGAAGTTTGAATCGCATTGGAAAACATGTCATCTGTCGTGTTAACCGGCGGGCAAATGATCGAACGCACCCCCCAGGTCAGGGTCAGCTGGGCTGCGGTTTGCGAACGTGAGGAAACGGCAACGATCGGCGCCCGCGGCCTGTACTTTGAGACCATCCGCGCAGTAGTCCCTGACTGGGTGGAGGTAACTATGGCATTGACTCCCAGTTCGTGGGCAATGTGGCAGGTAGCATAACTAATTGCATCCGTAACCGACTTCTTGATAGTTAAGCCCTGTTCCTCCAATATTCTTTTATAGTCAATGCCCTTTTCCGTGGTTTCGGCAATTCGGCTCATCGTTTTAACCGACTCGATTGGGAAACGACCCACCGCCGTTTCTCCGGAAAGCATAACCGCATCGGTGCCGTCGAGAATGGCATTGGCTACATCGCTTGCCTCGGCCCTGGTGGGATAAGGATTGCGGATCATGCTGTCCAGCATCTGGGTGGCAGTAATTACCGGTTTACCTGTTTGGTTGCATTTGCGGATAAACTCTTTCTGCAGGAGGGGAACCTCCTCCGGTGGAATCTCCACCCCCAGGTCCCCCCGGGCAACCATAATTCCATCAGACACCTCCAGGATTGAATCGAAATTTTCAACGCCTTCCCTGCTTTCAATCTTGGCAATGATCATGATGTTTCCGCCCTGCTTTTCGATCAAACCTCTGACTTCGAGAATGTCCTCGGCACTGCGGGCAAACGAAGCGGCCAGGAAGCCGACATCGTTTTCCAGGGCGGTGAGGATGTCAGCCCGATCTTCCTCGTTGAGCGCGGGCATCTTGATCCGCGTGCCCGGGATATTCAGTCCCTTGTAACTGTTCAGCTCTCCGCCGTGCACAACACGGCATTTTATCTTCCGGCCCGCTACTTCCAATACCTCGAGAACGATCATCCCATCGTCGATTATAACGGGACTGCCCGGGACTATATCGCGGTGTAGATCCGGATAAGTCACGCTTACTTTTCGGCTGTTACCCGTTACATCTTCCGTGGTAAGGATAAAATCCTGGCCGTCTTCCAGTGTAACCGAATCTGCGTCCAGGTTGCCGGTTCGCACTTCCGGCCCGCGTGTATCAAACATAAAGCCGATATTCCTGTTAACCTGTTTTCCGGCCTCACGGATCAGCCCTAACCGTTGGAGATGCTCCTCACTGGTACCGTGTGAAAGGTTGAGCCTGGCCACATCCATGCCCGCTTCAATCAGCTTGACCGTTTGCTCTTCATCATCGGTGCTGGGTCCGACTGTGCATACAATCTTTGTCCTTCGCAATACTTCATCCTCCTGTATCAACCGGCCTTGTCTAGCGCCCTGTCAATTAAGTCTATTCTGTTTTTAATTCACAGCTGTTGCAAGCCGCAGCTCACGGATCGCTCACCCGGAATTGTCACGGCTCGCTTTATGTTCGCTTCCGGCTTGCAACATCTCCTATATAGAGTTGTTGTAAATATTGCCCAAATTACGCTCTTAATGCGTTGACAGGGCACTGGCTTGCCATCATATTCAATCGCTTTGCCCTTTCTCCGGAAAAACCCCGTTTTCATTGTCCTTCTGCTCCAATACCGCTCCGGGTCCGAGCAGGTTTTCCAGCCGCCTGCGGCAGGAAGGGTCGTCGCGGATCCAGTATTCCTCAGCCAAAACAAGCATTTTTTTATCTTTTTCAAAAAACAGGCAGACCGGTACTTCTCCGCTTTCCGCCACCAGGGTGTCTTTTAAATGCGCCAGCAGATCCCGATCGTGACCTTCGCCAATAATCAACTGGTAATATTTTTGTTCCCGGCTCAGGGGGTTGATCGTCTCGGCAATGATTTTGGCCTCTTCTTCCTCTTTCAAATCCGTCCTTCCCGAGATCAGCACAAGGCTGTCTTCTTCCAGGAGAACGGACTGTTTTTCAAACAGGTCTGGAAAGATTACTATTTCCACACCGCCGGTTAAATCCTCAAGCTTAATGAAAGCCATCTGCTTGTTTTTCCTGGTATAGAACTTGCGAACCGCGGTAATTATACCGCCCACTTTTACCTGGCGGTTGTCCCCCGCCTCAGATAGCTCGGCGCAATGAGTAAGTTTGGTCATTTTTTCCAAAACAGGACGGTAAGGCTCCAGGGGATGCCCGGAAATGTAGAGACCAAGTATATCTTTTTCCATCGAAAGACGTTCTTTGTCTGTAAAAGCTTCGATCGAAGGCAGGTTGTCCTTGAGCATCTCTTCCTGGACGCTTGCTTCCATCAGCGAAAACATCGAGACCTGACCGTTTTCTCTTTCCCGCTGAACCGATTGGCCCTGAAGCAAAACATCATCCAGGGTTGCCAGGTACTGGGCCCGGTGTCCTCCCAGTGAATCAAAAGCCCCGCATTTGATCAGGCTCTCCAGGACCTTGCGGTTGCAAAGCCTTAAGTCCACCCTGGAACAAAAATCACGCAGGGAGAGAAAAGGCTTTTCCTCCCGTGCCCGGATAATCGATTCGATTGCACCCAGGCCAACATTTTTTACCGCCGCCAGCCCAAACCTGATTCGCCCCTCGCCAACCACGGTAAAAACTGTCTCGCTCTCGTTGATATCCGGCGGCAGGACTTCAATTCCCATCCGCTTACAGTCGGCAATATAAAGGGCTACCTTATCACTGTTGTTATAGTATACAGTCATCAGTGCGGCCATAAATTCTACGGGATAGTTTGCCTTTAAATATGCCGTCTGATAGGCAATCAGGGCGTATGCAGCGGCGTGGGATTTGTTGAACCCGTAAGAAGCGAATTTTAATATCAGGTCATAGATTTCAATCGCCAGGTCCCGGGAATAGCCGTTGTTCATACAGCCATTAATAAAAAGCTCGCGCTGCTCGTCCAGGATGTCCTTTTTCTTTTTGCCGATAGCCCGGCGCAGCAGGTCGGCCTGACCGAGGGTAAAGCCGGCCATCTGTGCCGCTATCTCCATGATCTGCTCCTGGTAGACAATAACCCCGTACGTCTCATTTAAGATCGGTTCAAGCACAGGGTGGGCATATTTGATATCTTTGCGTCCGTGCTTGCTCTGGATAAACACAGGGATCTGTTCCATTGGACCCGGCCGGTAAAGGGCGACCACTGCGATGATATCTTCGAATTTATTGGGCAGAAGGTCCCTTAAGACCGAACGCATCCCCGAGCTTTCCAGTTGGAAAGTTCCCGTCGTTTCTCCATGGGAGAGGAGTTCGTAGGTCGCGCTGTCATCGAGCGGAATTTCTTCTATGGCGATGCTTATTCCGTGCCGTTTGCGGATATTATCCAGCGCTTCACCGATTATGGTCAAAGTTTTTAAGCCGAGGAAATCCATTTTCAACAGCCCGAGATCTTCCAGTGTATTCATAGAGAACTGGGTTACCACGGTGTTATCGGAGGTCTTATACAGGGGTACGTGGTTTACCAGGGGTTCCCTGGCAATCACTACCCCGGCGGCATGGGTGGATGCATGACGGGGCATACCTTCCACAGCCATCGAAGTGTCAAGTAAAAAGCGGTAGCGATCTTCCTTGTAGACGGCCTGCAGATCCTTGCTCTGCTTCAGAGCCCTGGCGATGGTCATATTGGGCTCCATCGGGATCAGCTTGGCAATGCGGTCCACTTCGGCATAGGGGATGGCCAGAGCCCGTCCCACATCACGCACGGCCGCCCTGGCGGCCATAGTTCCAAAGGTAATAATTTGCGCCACCCGTTCCTGGCCGTACTTTTCACAAACATAGCTTAAAATCCGGTCGCGCTTGTCGTCGCAAAAGTCGATGTCAATATCGGGCATGGAAATGCGCTCCGGGTTTAAAAAACGCTCAAAAAGCAGACTGTGCTGCAGGGGTTCAATATTGGTAATGCCCAGGCTGTAAGCCACCAGACTGCCGGCAGCCGAACCGCGGCCCGGCCCGACTATAATATTTTCTTTTTTCGCGTACTCCACAATGTCCCAGACAATCAGGAAGTAATTGGCGTAACCCATCTGCCGGATAACTTCCAGCTCGTATTCGATCCTTTTTTCCATCTCCCCGGTTATTGCGGAGTAGCGCTTTTTCATCCCCTCATAACAGCGATCGCGCAGGTAGCAGTCGGCATCCGCATCCGGAGGCAGAGCAAATTCGGGAAGGTGCCTCTTGTTAAAATCTTTTTCAACATTACAGCGCTCTGCGATACGGGCACTGTTTTCCACCGCCTCGGGGCAGTCGGCAAAAAGGGCGGCGACTTCTTCACCGCTTTTAAAATAAAACTCTTCAGATTCAAACCGCATCCGTTCGGTCTCCTCAACGGTCTTACCGGTCTGAATGCAGAGCAAAACATCGTGGACACCGGCATCTTCGCGCTGTAAATAATGCACATCGTTACTGACCACCATGGGTATTCCCTCTTCCCGGGAAAACTGTTTTAAAACCTCGTTAACTTTTTTTTGGTCGGGCAGTCCATGGTCGTGCAGTTCCAGGAAAAAGTTTTCCCGGCCGAAAAGGTCCCGGTAAAAGCGAGCAGACTCCCTGGCCTTTTCAATCTCCCCGCTCAGTATCTGCGAAGGGACCTCGCCGGCCAGGCAGCCGGTGAGAGCAATCAGCCCTTCACGGTGTTCCTCGAGCAGTTCCCGATCCACCCGCGGTTTGTAATAGAAACCTTCCAGGTAGCCGGCCGAAACCAGGTGGGTAAGGTTCTTGTAACCGGTATTGTTTTCAGCCAGCAAGACCAGGTGATACTGGTTGTCGTCCCGCCGGACTTCTTTCTGGAAGCGTGAACGGTGGGCAACATAAACCTCACATCCTATTATCGGCTTAATACCCGCCTCCCTGGCCAGCCGGT
Organism: Syntrophomonadaceae bacterium; assembly: GCA_003551865.1. The sequence goes on along the minus strand of PUNU01000222.1, from coordinate 2,951 downwards.
AAAAATCGACCACGCCGAACATAGTTCCATGGTCGGTCACTGCCAGGGCGGGCATTTCCAGCTCGGCGGCGCGGCTAACCAGTGCTTTAAGCCTCGCCGCACCATCGAGCAGGCTGTATTCACTGTGGCAGTGCAGGTGGACAAAATCGGCCATAAATGAACCCTCCGGAGATCTCAGTGTTTTTACTTCTTTCGACCTGTCCTGGGGCAGATCCTTTGCTCTTGTCACTTTTTTTGGATCTGCCTTTATGGTAAAATAGTAATGATCTTACAATCCGTTAATATTTGTCCAAACCATTTTTCCGGTTAAATCGCTCATAAAGGAGTACTACCGTGCTGCAAGATCGTGAAACACGCCTGGCCATTAAAATCGTGCTTGCTGCCGCGGCTGTATTTATTCTGATCTGGGCCTTAATCGAGCTTATGCCGATTATTTCCCTGTTTGTGATTGCCTTTCTTATAGTTTACAGCATTAATCCTCTGGTCGATTTCCTAATCAGTATCAGATTGAAACCAATATTTGCTTCCACTATTGCTTCACTGATTGTATTATTTTTGGTCACTTTGTTCTTCTACCTGCTGATCCCCGGGCTGATCGGCGAAATGAGAGATCTGGTCCTGTACTTGACCACCGAATTCATTCAAGATCTGCCGATAATAATTGCCGAGCTGGAAGAACTGGACGAAAGATTTAACCTTCGCCTCACCGAAACCTTCGTCGAGTATACCGACCAGTTCATAAGGCAGGCCCCGGCCAATATTCAGCAGCTGCTGCGCAATTTAACCGCTTTTTCCATGGCCCTGGTAAACCGGGCCTGGCTGGTGCTGGTTCTGGTTTTCCTCGCCTTCTACCTGGTGCAGGATATTGGCAAAGTCCGCCGGAACCTCACCCTTCTGTTTCCCCAGATCTATAAAGAAAATGTTATTCACCTGCTAAGTATTATCGACGAAAAGGTCGGCGCTTACGTCCGCGGAACCCTGGTCAAATGCCTTTTTGTCGGATTTTTGACCTGGCTCGGTCTTTTTATAATGGAAATGCCTTTTGCCCTGATGCTGGGTATCCTGGCCGGGGTGCTGAATATAATTCTTTATATCGGCCCGATCCTGGCCGCAATTCCCGCCCTGATGCTGAGTCTGATGCCCGATACCCCCAGCTTTGTGCTGGTCGGACTGCTCTATATATTGGTGCAGGTCATTGATGCTTTCGTCTTCACCCCGGTTTTCCTGGGCAAGGCCACCGACCTCAGCCCGCTTACGGTGGTTATGGCCGTTTTGATAGGAGCCCAGTTGATGGGCATCCTTGGCATTGTTCTGGCCATCCCCATTTCCGCCATTTTAAAGGTTTTACTGGTCCACTACTATCTCGACCGCCGTAAGACTGAAGAGGCAAATCATACCGGGAAAATTTAGCCATCTGCCTGCCATACGACGGATCATAAAAGTGACCGTAACATATCCGCCTTCCGGTGCAAGAATTTCTCACTTCCTACCTCTCGAATACTATGGCTTAGATAAAGTACTAATAGTGGTTATACAGCCTTCCCGGCCCTGTCATATATGCTAAGGCAATGCGGGCGTACCGGCGCGCCCCTTAAAAGGCGCGCCGTAGGCCGACCACCCTGCGGCCAGTGGAAAGAGGACCGGGAGATCTGGATAAAAGCTGCCCCTCACCGGCTACAAGCATACAGGTATGTTCGCTCCCGGCTTGCAATAACTGCCAAATTAACTACTACAAAGTTGACAGGTTATTAGCGCATACCCGGGAAATCCTGCTGTTTCAGTGCTTCGTAAAGAACCAGGGCCACCGTATTACCCAGGTTCAAAGAACGGGGGATTTTCTCGACCATGGGAATGCGCAGGACTGTTTCAGCCTGCCGTAATATTTCTTCGGCCAGACCGGCAGTTTCACTGCCAAACACTAAAAAATCATCCGCCCGGTAGTGCAACTGATGGTAATAGCGATCGCCCCGGGTTGAATAATATATAAAGCGGGCGGCGTAGTATTTTCTGCGCAGAGACTGAAAATCGGGATGCACCTCCAAATCCAGGTAGGGCCAGTAATCAAGGCCTGAACGCTTTACCTCCTTTTCGTCCAGGGAAAAACCGAGCGGTTCCACCAGGTGCAGCTTCGTGTTGGTCATCACGCAGGTCCGGGCCACGTTTCCGGTATTTGGCGGTATTTCAGGTTCTACAAGCACCACGTGCATTTACCGGCCCTCCCACCGGGGCAAATTTAGGTACAACCAGTTTTCTAGTGCCCTGTCAATTAAGTCTGTTTTTTTTTAATTCACAGCTGTTGCAAGCCGCAGCTCACGGATCGCTCGCCTGGAATTGTCACGGCTCGTCTGCAGGCTTCCCCGGGCAGCCTCGACATTTTTGACACCCAGGTCTGCAGGTCTCGGCCCGGCCCGTGCTTTTTTGAAGACATTTTACGAGAACATGTCAACGACGGCAATCCATCTTTTAACACCGGGAGGAAGGATCACATCCCCCCTCACCCGGCCCTCTCCCACGGGGGGAGAAGGAGAAAAGCCGGTCATTCGATAGAAACTTCCTCCTCTCGAGGGGTGAGGTTCGTGATGGGCCAAAAAACCCTCCCTCCCCCTGCTTGGGGGTGGGGCCATAAAATCCTCCCTCCCCCTCGATGGGGGAGGGTCGGGGTGGGGGTGGAAAAGGCCTGTTAAGGACAACCAAAATTAATCCGAACAGCCCACCTGATGCAGAAAACAAGTCCCATTTCCAACCTCTCACGTCTCAACTGCCTGTAATTCCTAACGGCTCGCTTTATGTTCGCTTCCGGCTTACAACATCTCCTATAGATAAAAAGTTGGTAACTACTCAGCCTATTGTCTTTGTTGAGTGAAAAGCGTTGCCATGGGGACGGTTCGAGCGTTCCTGAGCGCAGCGAAGGCCGAAGGGAAAACGATGGAACCGTCCCCTATGGCATAGCG
>PUNU01000116.1 GCA_003551865.1 Syntrophomonadaceae bacterium | reverse complement strand
GTGACCTGTCAAGGCGTTAAAAGTATGATTTGGTAATTATTAGAATAGCCCTCTTTCTGTCGGAGATGTTGCGAGCCAGATGCGAACATAAAGCGAGCCGATTGGAATTACAGGCACTTGAGAGGTGAGCGGTTGGAAGTGAGAATTGCTTGCTGCCTTAGTTGAACTGTTCGGAAGAGGGCGGGCAAAAAACTAAACCTTAAAGTAGTCGAACAACCGCCCGAAATCGATACCGGCCAAAACCCGGTCGCTGTAGAGGCTGTATAGTTTCCGGTTACCTTCTTCCAGGTGACTGGACTTGATCCCGTGCGATATCGAAAGAAAAGTTTCGATGTAAGCGGCCAGCTGATCGCAGATTTTGATAATTTCCCCGTCCAGCGGGGAAAAGCGATCTTCATTGTAGTGTTTGTTTATTTCTTCAGACCCGACGAATTTAACCTCTTTACCTTCAATTATTTTGCTGGCAAACTCGTTTTCCGTAAAGTATTTCAGTTCGTTGTGCCATTCCACGGGCAGGAGGGGAAATATTCTTTCCTCCAGCTGCCGGTGCTCGATCTCGTTGATTATATCTTCCAGGCCGGGCACCGATCTTTTAACCGGCGAGACGATATCCCGGGTCAGCACTTCGGGCAGATCGTGAAAAAGGGCGGCAAAATAGTTGTTATAGATCCTTTTTGCGCAGGCGTCCAGTTCGATTGAACATAAGTAGCTCATCATTGCCACGATCAGCATGTGGCCCATGACAGAGGTCTTCGGCACCCGCGGTGACTGGGCCCACCTCTGCTGAAAGCGCAGCTGGCCGACCAGATCCAGAAAGTTGCTGGTTTTTTTACCCAGAGCCAGTTTCTGCACCCCGGCCAGGTCATAGTGCTCTTCTATTTGGTTGGCAATCGCCGTGTTGGTCTCATCAAGGCCGAAAAGCCCTTCGTTGAGGCGGTAGATAATTTTAAACTCCCAGTTTGTCGCCAGGTAGTGGGCCGCTTTTAAAATACGTTTCTCAAGCCTGTCATGCGAGGGCGTCTGGAAATACTGCGCCATTAAAGGAAACAGGTCTTCTTTTAAGCCTGTTACCCTGTCTTTGAGCCTGTCGAGCACCCAGCGGTTTAGCTGTTCGCCTTTTTCGGCCATCAGCTTGTAATAGACCGGTGGTTTTATATCGGTCAACACTATGCGGTGCATAAACTCAAAGAGCCCGCCCTCGATCAGCCGCCGCCAGTTAATTTCGGCGCCGTGGTCTGATTCTTCGGTCTTGGCCAGCACAAAAGCATAAACCATTTTTTGGGCCTGCTTGTCCAGCTCGGTAAAGTGCTCGGGCCGGATATGGTCATTCCAGCGCTGAATGCTCGCCGCCTCGAACAGCAGTTCCAGGAACTCTTTTTTGATCACGATTCTTCAACCTTTCCGACCTAATTTTGATTCTGTGCCGCTTAACAGGCGGCTTATATTGGAGTGGTGGCGCGCTACCACCAGCAGGGCCATGCCTATACCGAAAAGGACATACATCATATCAAAGCCAAGCAGCCAGAACAGTAAAGGAACCGTTATCGAGCCGATAATAGAACCAAGAGAAACGTAGCGGAAGATATATATAATCAGGCCGGCCCAGGCGATCAGGATCAGGGTAACCCAGCCTGACAGGGCGGCCAGCACCCCGATCCCGGCAGCGGCGGCTTTGCCGCCCCTGAATTTCAAAAAAACCGGGAAGCTGTGACCGATCATAGCCAGCAGTCCGGCGCCGAGGTAAACGGCCGGGATATCACTAACTGCTTTTGCCAGCAGGACCGCAACCAGGCCCTTGGCAAAGTCCAGGATAAAGACCGGCAGGGCGGCCCTCCAGCCCAGCACCCTCAATACGTTGGTCGCACCGATATTCTTGCTGCCGTGTTTCCTGATATCGATCTTATGAAAGATTTTGGTCAGCACATAGCCGAAGGGCAGGGAACCAAGAAGATAAGCGATAATTAAAACCACAATATTCACGGATCATCCTCCTTTCCGTTGCCGCTTTTTAAACTTTAAGACAATCGGCGTGCCGTAAAAATTAAAGGCTTCACGCAGTCTGTTTTCCAGGTAGCGCCGGTAAGAAAAATGAAGCAAATCCGGCTCATTGACAAAAAAAACGAAAGTGGGCGGTTTAACTTCCGGCTGGGTGGCGTAAAATATTTTTACCGTTTTCCCCTTGACCGGGGGCGGCGGATTTACGGTAAGGGCATCTTCGACCAGTTCGTTTAAAAGGGCTGTTGAAATGCGTTTATGCTGTTCCTGCCAGGCCTGCTTGATCAGCGGAAATATTCCGTCCAGTTTCCACCCGGTCAGGGCGGAAACAAAAACGGCCGGCGCGTAGGGCACAAAGTTAAACATGCGGTCAAGATCCTCCAAAAAGTGCTCCCGGGCACCTTCACCACCCCGAACCAGGTCCCATTTGTTAATTACCATGACCAGGCCTTTCCCGGCCTGGTCAACATAACCGGCCAGGCGTTGATCTTGTTCCGCAATGCCTGTTTCTCCGTCAATTACGAGCAGGGCCAAATCGGCTCTTTGCACCGCCTTGAGGGAACGCAGCACACTGTAGTACTCAACTGCGTCTTTAACCTTGCTTTTGCGCCGCATCCCGGCGGTATCAATTAACACGCAGGGCTGGCCGTCAAATTCCAGGTAGGTATCGACCGCTTCTCTTGTGGTTCCAGGCCGGGGATGAACTATAACCCTGTTTTTGCCCAGTATTGCATTGATCAGTGACGATTTGCCCACGTTGGGCCTGCCGATAATGGCCGCCTTAATTGCCCCTTCGGGGTAGAGCCGATCCGCTTCTTCAGCCCGGGGCAGCATTTCACAGATTCGATCCAGGAGCTCGCCGGTCCCTTTGCCGTGCGCGGCGGAAACCGGCAGAGGATCTCCAAAGCCCAGGCCGTAAAAATCGTATTTTAAACTTTCCAGTTCAAGCAGGTCAATTTTATTGATAACCGGGATCACCGTTTTGCCGCTGCGCCTGAGCAAGTCGGCTATTTCTTCGTCCAGGGGGGTAAGGCCTTCCCTACCGTCAAGGAGATAAATGATCACCTTCGATTCTTCTATGGCCAGTTCGACCTGCCGCCGGACCTGGGTGGCTATTTCGTCAACTTTGCCGAAGGTTATACCGCCGGTATCGATAATTACCAGGCTGCGCCCGCGCCATTCGGCTATACCGTATAGGCGATCCCTGGTAATCCCCGGTTGTTTTTCCTCGATTGCCGTCCTGGCCGCGGTGAGGCGGTTGAACAGGGTCGATTTGCCTACATTAGGCCTGCCCACTATGGCAACAATGTTTTCGCTCAAGATTCCAGGCTCCTTCCGTCCAAGCGCCCGGGGCAGGCTGTGTGCTCACGGATTTTTTCAACCAGTTCCCCCGGTCCGCTTGCGGCATAAATCGGGACCCCCAGCTTTTGCTCCAGTTCCGCAGTGCTCATGCCGTCCAAAAAGAGGTTGCTGCGATCTTTTAACAGCGTGTGCGGTATAAATACTACATCGCCGGGTTCTATTCCTTCAAGCGCACCCAGCAGGTCTCCCCCGGTTAAAAGCCCGGCGGTGGTCACTTCTTCACCGAAAAACCGGTTTTCGGCAACCACCGTGTTGGCCTCTATATTCGTAAATGCATTTAGCCGGCCCGCCAGCCTTTCAAGCAGAGGCTGAACCGCCCGACATGTGACCATGGTAATTTTTAGTTTCCCCGGCAAACCGGACAATACCCCGGTGTCGATTGATTCCAATTCATCCCAAAAAATGCGGACCAGGCCCACCCCGTTTTCCAGCTGCGGGTAACCTTCGTATGCCTGCTCCCCGGGCGGGGGCCGGCCGGCAAGCAGATAGAACTCGTCGGCGGCAAATACGAAGCGGCTTCCTCTCCGCTTTAGAAATAATTCCTGCATCTCTTCGGTCTTTTCGAGCAAATTTATCGCTTCGCCGGGGGTGAAACGTCTAAGCGGGGGCAGGCCGGTGCGGTGTCCGGTTAAACCGACGGGGACCAGGGCCACGCTGAGGATATTCGGCCCCAACCGGTAAAGATCCTTAATAGTCCGCATCATTTCCCGCCCGGTGTTGTAGCCGGGGCAGAGCACGACCTGGGCGTGGATTTTTATTCCCGCTTTCACCAGCTGGATTAAATTGAGCAGGCCCCGGTTGGCGTTTTTGCTGCCAAACATTACCCGGCGCAGTTCCGGGTTCGTGGAATGGACGGACACGTAAAGCGGGCTCAACTGCAGTTTTATTATTCGCTGCAAATCACGGCCGGTTAGCCGGTTTAGAGTGATAAAATTACCGTAAATAAAAGATAAGCGGTAGTCGTCATCTTTAAGGTACAGGGATGGGCGCATGCCGGGCGGGTTTTGATCGACAAAACAAAAAATACAGCGGTTACGGCAGCGCTGGAGGCCGGAGAGGGTCGGCGGTTCGAAGCCCAATCCCAGGGGCGTGCCGGCTTCCTTTTTAATCCGCAGGCGCCGCAGGCTTCCATCCGCAGTCTCCAACAGCAGGCTTAGTTGATCATCCGCCTCCATGATTTTATAGTCAATGATATCGCTCACGGTGCGGTTGTCGATTTTCAGCAGTCTCCAACCCGGCCGGACTCCCGCTTTATCGGCCGGGGAACCGGGAGCAACCCGGTCAATCAGATGTCCTCCAGTATCCTGCATATCACAGCACCTTATTGGCCGTATTTCCCGGCGCGGCGGGCATAGCCGGAAGGATCGATGCCCCTGCGTTCCATCCACTCAGCCGTTAATCCGGTGATCACCAGGGGAATGCCGCGCAGATCGGCAACAGTTGAGGCCCCGGTCATCATCATAATCTGCCGCAGTTGATGCTCGATGGCTCTCATTTTTTTCAGCAGGGCGCGGGGCCCTTTCTTCATCAATATATGCAAAGGAAGGCCGGCCAGGCCGACGGCATCGGCTCCCAGGGCCAGAGCTCTGGCGATATCGATGCTTTCGCGCATGCCGCCTGCGGCAAAAACGTTCGCCCGCCCCCGCACTGCTTCCAAAACTTCTATCAGGCTGAGCGCGGTGGGGATGCCCCAGTCCTGGAAGGCCCGGGGAGTTTTCTTCTTCGAGCGGCGCTTTTCTATAGCCAAAAAGTCGGTTCCACCCCGGCCGCCCACATCGACGGCCTTCACCCCGGCATCGATAAGTTTTTTTGCCTCTTCAGCGGCAATGCCAAATCCGACCTCTTTAACTACCACCGGTACCTCGCTGCTTTTTACAATCGCTTCAATGCGCCCGAGCAAGCCGGCGAAACGGCACTCTCCCTCGCGCATGGCCAGTTCCTGGGGCACGTTAAGGTGGATCTGTACGGCGTTGGCCTCGATCATTTCGACCGCCCTGCGAACGCTATCCGGGTCGGCGTACGAACCCGTGTTGGCCCATATTTCACCCCGGGGATTAATTCTGCGGACGATCCTGAAGCTTTCTTCAGCAGCTTTCATTTCAAGGGCGGCGGTCTGAGAACCTACGGCCATCGGCACTTCCAACTCTGCAGCCACCTCGGCCAAACCGGCATTGACATTTCCGGCCAGCTTCGTCCCCCCGGTAACGGCGTTAATAAAAAGGGGCGAACGAAAAGTTCGCCCCAGGTAATGCGTTTTCAGGCTAACTGTGTCCAGATCAAGTTCCGGCAAGCAGTTGTTGATAAAATGAATATTGGAAAAATCCGCCCGTCCGGGCAGACTGCGCAGGCTTAAACGGATATGATCGTCTTTGCGGCGCAGCCTGGACATTTAGTCCTTTTCACCTTCTTGCTCAGGTTCATCTTCCTGTTCCGCTTCTTTTTCTTCTTCTTCTTCGGCATCACCGGTTTCCGCTGCTTCCGCCCCTGTTTCTTCAGCTTCTTCGGTTGCTTCAGCTTCTTCAGCTTCCCCGGCTGTTTCTTCTCCCGCCGCTTTAACCTCTTCCGCCTTTTCCGTTTTTGCCTCTTGCTCTTCTTCGGCTTCAGCTGCGGGCGCTTCCTCAGGGCTTTCTTCTTCAGCCGCCGGTTCGTCTTTGGCCGTTTCCGTTTCAGCTTCGGCCTCCCCTTCTACTTCTTCGTCAACCGTCTCTTCATCTGCGGATACTTTTTCTTCCGAGACTGTCAGGCCTTCCTTGTCAAAAAGGTTGCCAAAAACATCACCCAGGGTTACACCTCCATCTTCGGCTTCCTCACCTTCGGCACTTTCTTCGCCGTGCAAAGCTCCCCGCGCTTCCTTCAAGCTTAAGCTGATCCGCTTGGCTTTCGGTTTTACATCGAGTATTTTCACTTCGACTTCTTCACCTTCGTTAAGCACCTCGGATGGATGCTTGACGTGGTAATCGGCCAGTTGCGATATGTGGGCCAGGCCTTCGACCCCGGGTTTAAGCTCAATGAAGGCCCCAAAGTTAACGAGGCGGGTAACTTTACCCGTGACCAGTTGATCGCTTTCCAGTTCTTCCACCGCCCTGGTCCAGGGATCGGGCTGGGTTTTTCTGATGCTTAAGCTGATTCTTTCTTGTTCGGGAATAACTTCCAGCACCCTGACTTCCACTTCCTGGCCTGTTTTTAAGACATCGCCGGGGTGACCGACCCTTTCCCAGGCCAGTTCCGATATATGGACCAGGCCGTCAATTCCTCCTATATCCACAAAAGCGCCAAAATTGGTAAGTCGTTTAACGGTGCCGGTGATAGTGGAACCCTCTTCAAGCGAGTTCAGGGTTTCTTCTTTTTTCTTTGCTTCCTCTTCTTCCTGCAGTTTTTTGCGGTTTAGAATCAGTTTACCCTTCTCGCGATCAAATTCCTGGACTTTAAATTGGACCTGCTGATCCTGAAACTCCTTAAAATCCGGGATGAACTTGATATCAACCAGCGAACCGGGCATGAAACCTTCAACACCCGCTCCCAAATCAACCACCACGCCGGCGGGAACAACCTGCTTGACGCGGCCTTCCAGCACTATATTATCGGCCAGGGCCTGCTCAAGTTCCTGCAGGCGTTTTTCTCTGGCCAGCCTTTTATGCGAGACAACGACCTTGCCTTCCTGTTCGTCGATATCCAGCACAGTCACCTCGATGTCGTTTTCAGGCGCAAAGACATCGGCAAGCGTCTTGTCTTCATCGAGGTGCACTTCCTCGGCGGGGAGAACCGCCTCGCTCTTGGCCCCTATATCGACATAGACTTCTTCGTCGGTAACCCGGGCAACCTTACCGGTTATCTGTTCACCGACCTGGGCGACCTTTACCTCCCCGTCAAAATCAAACTGCTCTTCTTTCCTGGCATCCAAATTCTCGTTCTCCATTCTCTCCACGACCTCCTTAATCGTCCACGGAGGAGTTGAAGCCCCGGCGGTTACTCCAATTACCCGGTATTGTTTTATAAAGGCCGGGTCCAACTCCTTTGCATTAGATATCCGGCAGGATGGTTTTAACTGCCGGCAGCAATTAAAAAGGGCTGTTGTGTTTGCGCTGGATGCACTGCCAACCACCACCAGCGCTTCAACCCTCTGTGCCAACTTAACAGCTTCCTGCTCTCTGAGCCTTGTTTCAGGACAGAGAGTGTCAAAAATTTTTCCCTGCGGATCTTTTTCTCTGTATATCTCTTTAACTTTTTCGAACAGCCCGGGATTGGCTGTAGTCTGGCTGATTAATGCGGAAGGTTTGCTCAGTTCCAGTTTTTTCATCTCTTCAGGCGAAGAAACCGCTGCAGCTTTTTCCCCTGCCCAACCCAGCAGACCTTCTACCTCCGGATGTCTGCTGTTACCAAAAATAATTGTATGAATGCCCTTTTCATTTAAGCCGGCGGCAATCTCCTGCACCTTTCTTACCCGGGGGCAGGTTAAATCAATAATCTCCAGGGACTCAAGCGCTTTAAGGCTTTCCATTACTTCAGGTGATACACCATGAGTCCGTACCGCCAAAAAGGATCCGGTTGCTTCACCGGGATCATTTATCGCTTGAATAGACTTTTTTTTCAGGTGGTCGACTACCTGCTCGTTGTGGACAAGGGGACCGAGAGTCGATCCTCCCCCTTGCTGTTCAGCCCGCTCGACCAGGCTGCTGACGGCATTTTTGACTCCCGAGCAAAAACCTGCTCTTTCCGCTACAATAACCTGCACTGCACTCACTGCACCTTGCTCACCGGCTGCCTGCCAAAATGTCCCTTTAACCGGCACTGTATTCGGGCAACAGCCTTTTAATATGGGCCATAATTTCATAGCTCATTGCTTCGAGCTTTTCCTTCTTCTCTCCTTTGTCCTCGTAAACCAGGGGCGGCAGGACAAAAGGAGGCCCTACATTCACCTGCAGCGGTTTAAAAAAACGATAAGGCCCCTGTATGGCTACCGGTAAAATGGGCACCCCGCTGCGGACCGCTATCAAAGCCGCTCCGTTTTGTGCTTTTTGCAGCCGGCCGCTCTTGCTTCGTGAACCTTCCGGGAAAAGTCCCAGTACATGGCCCTCATTGAGGAGCTGGTATGATTTTCTGATCGAGGTATAATCGGGACTTTTGCGATCCACCGGGTAAGCGCCGACCATGCGGAGAACAAAAGCGAATATTGGGTTTTTAAACAGCTCTTTTTTGGCCATAAAATTGATCCGGTAGCCGGCCGGGATAACTACAGCCAGCGTGATTGGATCCAGCCAGCTGATATGGTTGGCACAAATGATAAAGGGCTTGCGCCGGGGGAGATATTCCATGCCCGATACCCGCACCCGAAAAGCCAGCCGCATATATATTAAAAATAAAAAACGTGCAAATAGATAAAGCAAGATTTTCACCCGGTTTCCGTCCGCGAAAGACCCTCTTTAACAGTGGTGACAATTTTATCAACCACTTCTTCGAAAGACAAATTGGTGGTATCGACTACTACTGCGTCCGGCACTATAGTGAGGGGGGAATCTTCTCTCCCGGAATCGATTCTGTCGCGGTTTTCTATCTGAGAAATTACTTCTTTTTCCGAAAAAGAAATCCCTTTTTCCAGCTGTTCGTTGATTCGCCTTCTGGCCCGTTCATCGATCGAAGCATCCAGGTAAAATTTGAAATCAGCATCGGGCAGGACGCGGGAACCGATATCCCTGCCTTCCATAATTATTCCCCTTGATTCACCGGCGATCGTCTGCTGTACGTCCACCAGCCGCCTGCGCACCAGGGTAATACATGAGACCGGGGACACCAGCTCATTTACATGGGACTGCCGGATTTCTGCGGTGACATCTTCACCGTCAAGGAAAACACGTTCTGCTTCGTCGAGTTGTATTGTTGTTTGATCCAGAAGCTTTTCGATAGCTTCTTGATCGGCCAGGTCGATGCCCTCGCGCACGATCTTCAGGGTCACAGCCCGGTACATGGCCCCGGTGTCCAGGTACTTCAAATTCAACCTGCGCGAGACCTCTCGCGCCACTGTGCTCTTTCCGGCGCCGGCGGGGCCGTCTATGGCAATTTTAGGATGTTTACTCTTTTGCTGCATATCGTTCTTATATTCGCTTTGAATATGAAAAAACCTTTTTATTTTGTTTCTTTAAGGCTAAAGCTCTCTCAGCTTTTCTGTACCCTTAAGATAAATGTGCTCGATTTCCTCCTGCTCTACGGAGGTATTGACAAGCATCAAAACCCTGATACAGCGGGGAAGCGCATCGGGAACATCAATTTCAACGTGACAGAATAAAGGGACCTTCAGCCAGCCCATTTCGCGGGCGGCTCTGGCCGGAAAAGCACTGTCCAGGTCCGGGGTGGAGGAAAATAAAACTGCGGCAATTAGGCGGGTTTCAATTTTGTTTGCTTCAACAAGCTTTTGAAGCAGCTCACCGGTGGCGGTATAAATCTTTTCCGGATCATTTTCATCGACCGTTGTCGCACCTCTGATTCCGCGAACAACCATTTCTTGACCAGACAAATCTCCAGCTCCTGTCCACTTGAAAGCCGTTTTAAAACAGCCTTTTTAAAACATCCCTATTTTCTCATTAAAACCGGCTTTTTGCAAGGCATGGCGCCGGCAAAACATGATTTAGGCTATATAATACCCTAGAGTTATGAGGCGAGGTTTGGGTATTAAAATCTAAACAAATCTTGCTTATACCATAAATGGGATTTTATATAAGCAGATGCTAATTGATACCAGGGAATTCGATGACATGATAAAAAAGCTCTTTTCTTGCCGCCTATCCACTAAACGCTCAGAAAAAGTGTATAGTCTGCAAACAATAATAGGGTATTCTACTAAAAGCAAAATCCATTTGGATATATTAAAACTACATGCTGTTACT
>PUNU01000053.1 GCA_003551865.1 Syntrophomonadaceae bacterium | reverse complement strand
TCGCAATCCAATGGCCGATCCCTATGTAATTGGCATCTCCTCAGGTGCGGCCCTCGGCGCCGTTTTTGCCATGCTGGGCGGTTTTACCGTTGCCGTGGGCGGTTTTGGCGCAGTACCCCTTTTTGCTTTTGCCGGCGGCACCGCCACCATGGCCCTGGTTTACAGCATGGCCCGGGTGGGCAGAGCTGTGCCGGTGATGACGCTCCTGCTGGCCGGTATTGCAATCAGCGCCTTCCTTTCGGCCCTGGTCTCACTTCTCACCTATTTTGCCGGGGAAAAGCTGCACATGGTTGTCTTCTGGATGATGGGCGGCCTCGGTGGGGCCACCTGGCAGCAAATCAAGGTGATGATACCCTATGCTCTGGCCGGTTACATATGCGTGAGTATCTTTTCCCGGGAGCTGAACGCCATGCTGCTTGGTGAAGAAACAGCCAGCCATTTGGGTGTTGACACGGAGAAATTAAAAAAGATCTTACTGGCGGGCGCATCACTTTTAGTAGCGGCGGCTGTTTCGACAAGCGGCATCATCGGTTTTGTCGGCCTGGTCGTGCCTCACTTTGTCCGCCTGGTGGCGGGACCCGACCACCGCTTTCTTATCCCCGCTTCGGCATTGCTGGGTGGAGTCCTGCTGATCGCCACCGATATGCTGGCCCGGGTGATCATTGCTCCCACTGAACTGCCGGTAGGCATCATCACCGCGATGATAGGGGCGCCGATGTTTATTTATCTCTTGAAAAAACGCAAAAAACTGCGCTATTTCGGTGGAGGAGGGTAAAACAGATGGGTTTAAACATCCATGTACACGGTCTGAAAATGACCTATGACACAGAACCCGTCCTCGACGGCGCCGAGTTTAAAATATATCGCGGAGACCTGGTGGCTCTGCTTGGAGCCAACGGTGCCGGCAAATCCACTTTACTTCGCTGTATCAGCAATATTCTAAAGCCGACAGGAGGCCATATTTTTCTGGGCGACCGGGATTTGCAGCAGTTGGGCAGCAAAGAAACCGCCCGCTTGATGGCTGTGGTGCCCCAGGAGAGTGCGGCCGACTTTGATTTTACGGTTGAAGAGATTATCATGATGGGGCGTTTTCCATACCTGAGCCGGTTTCAAAAAGAAGATCGTCATGACCGGGAGATCGTCGGACAGGCCATGGCAATGACCGGGGTCTCGCACCTGGCGGAGCGTTCAATTTCCACCTTAAGCGGCGGAGAAAAGCAGAGGGTGATCATGGCCCGCGCCGTGGCCCAGCAGCCCGAAGCACTGCTGCTTGACGAGCCCACGGCCAACCTCGACATTGGTTACCAGTCAATGCTCCTGGATCTGGCCGTCCGCCTCAACCGGGAACAACAGGTAACGGTAATTGCCGCCATCCACGATATTAACCTGGCAGTCCACCATTTTGACCGTTTTATCCTTTTAAACAACGGGCGGGTGCTGGCTGCCGGCAGGGCGGAAGAAGTGATCACCGCAGAAAACATTCACAAGTCTTACGGGGTGCCCGCCTCGACTTACCGCCACCCTCTGCACGGGGTTCTGCAGGTCAGCGTGGCCAAGGGGCGAATTCCTGAAAGCAATACCAACCGCGGCGCCCGGGTGCATGTTCTGGGCGGCGGTGAAGAAGCCCTGCCGGTACTTGAACTGCTCAACCATAAAGGTTGTCGATTATCGGTGGGTCCGGTAGCGGCACAGGACAGCGGCTGCCGGTTTGCCCATTTTAACAGCCTGCCGGTAATCATTGTGCCCCCTTTTACAAGCATGAACAGCGAGCACAAGAATGAACACTTGAAACTGATGCGCGACGCTGAGGCGGTAATTGTACCACCGATTCCTTTTGGCGAAGGCAACCTGCCCATACTCGAAGAGGTGAAAACGGTACTGCATGAAGGCAAGCCGGTTTATATCGTCGACCTGATTGGGGTGAAAAAACGCGATTACAGTGGGGGCGGGGCCCTGGAGATTTTAAAGCGCCTGGAGGAAGAAGGGGCTGTCGCAGTAAAAACTATTGAAGAATTATCAGAAGTTTTGCCCCCGGGTGGAGGCGAATTAAATGGAGGCTAAAAATCACGGCAGTTTGATCTTGATCACCGGCGGGGTTCGCAGCGGGAAAAGTGCATTTGCCGAGAAACTGGCTGTGGAAAGCGGGAAAAAAATTACCTACCTGGCAACAGCCCGGGTGGAAGACGAAGAGATGCGCGAGCGGGTAGCCCGTCATAAGAAAAGGCGGGGATCCGGTATCCGCACCGTGGAAGAACCGCTTGAACCTCACCTGGTGTTGGAAAAAGAAAACAGCAGCGGCGCCCTGGTATTGCTGGACTGCCTGACCCTGCTGATCAGCAACCGCATCCTCGATAATCTTAAACGGCACGGAGCGGTATGGCGGGGGGAGGACATTTTTGCCGATGCAAGCCTGTTGGAAGAGGCCGCCGAAAGGACCTTTGAATATATTGATCTATTTGCCGAAGTGATCCGTTCCTGCCCGGCGGAAGTGGTTGTGGTTACCAACGAAGTGGGCATGGGCGTGGTTCCCGCTTATCCACTGGGAAGGGTTTTTCGTGACCTGTCAGGCAGAATCAACCAGAGCCTGGCGGCGGAAGCCGATCAAGTATGGATGGTAGTCTGCGGTATTCCGCAGCGCTTTAAATAATGGAGCGGGCCGGTTTTGCCGCCGCCGCTTTAACGGCGGCCTACCTGCTGGATTTGCTTGTCGGTGATCCGCCCCGTTTCCCGCACCCGGTCCGCTGCCTGGGGGCGGTTATAGTCGGCCTGGAACGGATCGCGCAGCGGTTTTTTGTTTCACCGGCAGGCTTAAAAGCGGCCGGAGCGGCAGTTGTTTTGATCACTGCCGGAGGCGCGGCGGCCTTAACCATCTGGCTGCTTGCCTTTGCCTACCGGTTCCATCCGGCCGCCGGGCTGATATTGGAAATTTATATTATTTTTGCCGTGCTGGCCGGGGGCGACCTGCACAGCCATCTCCGGCGGGTGGAGCGCAGTTTGCACACAGGTAACCTGGAAGAGGCACGCGCCGGAGTTTCTTTCCTGGTCAGCCGCGACACTGCACGGCTTGACGAGGGAGGAGTTTCCCGTTCAACCCTGGAAAGCCTGTTTGAGAACAGTGCCGACGGCCTGGTGGCTCCGCTGTTTTTTGCCGCTGTCGGCGGTCCAGCGGCGGCGGTTTTTTACAAGGCGGTGAACACCCTGGATTCAATGCTTGGCTACAAGACAGAAGATTATATCCACCTGGGGTTTTTCGCCGCCAGGCTGGACGATCTATTAAGCTGTATTCCCGCCCGGTTGACCGCCCTGCTGATTATTATAGCCGGTGCGGGGGGCGGGGGATTTAAAAAGGGCCTGCGTTCTTTAAAAAAAGATCGCCGCAGTCACGAAAGCCCCAACAGCGCCTGGCCCGAGGCGGCGGCGGCCGGGATCTTAAATGTCCGTCTTGGCGGCAGTGATTATTACCGGGGCATGAGGGTGGAAAGGCCGGTGATCAATGCTTCAGGCAGAGAAGCGGAAAGCGGAGATATCCGGCGGGGCCTGGGCCTTTTTTTTAAGATGTCGCTTTTGGCTTTTGTGGTTTTAGCGGTCCTGGCCTGGTTGTTGAGAGCAAGGGAGGTTGTGCCTTTTTGAAAAGCTACCTGCGGGCGCTGTCTTTTTTAACGGTGATCCCCCTGCCCTTTGTCAGTTTCAGCCGGGACGGCAATGAACTTTCCGCTTCTGCGGCCTGCTTTCCACTGGCCGGGGCAACCCTGGGGCTGGTCCTGGCCGGGGCGGCCCGGCTGCTGCTTCTTGTCCTGCCCCCCCTGCCGGTGGCGGTAATAGCCCTGGTCTTAAGTTTTTTCTTAACGCGGGGTCTGCATATCGACGGCCTGGCTGATACGGCCGACGGCCTTATCGGCACCACCGGCCGGGACAAAGTCTTCAGGGCGATGGAAGACAGTTCCGTCGGGGTAATGGGAGCGGCCTCGATCATTTTTACATGCCTGCTGAAGGCGGCGCTGCTTGCCTCACTGGATATGGTGCTCATGCCTTTTGCGCTGGTGTTTATGCCCCTGGCGGGAAGGTGGGCTATCGTCTATGCCGGCGCCTGGTATCCCCCGGCCCGCGAGCGAGGCCTGGGAGATCTTTTCCTGCGCGGACTGCGCTGGCCGGTACTGCTTAAAGCGACCCTGCTTACTGTTTTGCTGCTGTTTGTTTTTGCCTGGTGGTACTTGCCCCTGGCGGCCCCGGTTCTCGTTGGATGCCTTACGGCCCTGGCCTCGGCCCACCTGCTGGCTTTTTATGTGTTCCGCCGCCTGGGCGGCCTTAGCGGTGATATTCTCGGGGCAATTAGTGAACTGGGCGAGCTGTTTTTTTTACTCGGCTTTTATATTTTAGTGCAGTGACAGTGACGCGCATATCGGAAGCGGTGAACTTGTATGTTCGGAAAATTTGATGATGAAACAGGCGGGCACGGCGGCGATCTGCTGCGGGCCCTGGAAAAATGGAGCCCGCCCGGCGGTGATCTGCTCGATTTTAGCAGCAACGTCAATCCCCTTGGCCCGCCCCCGGGACTGCTCGATTATCTAAAAGGGATCCTGCCGGAAATCGTGAACTACCCTTCGCCCCAGTCACGCGAACTGCGTCAAAAGCTGGCCGCTTTTTTGTGCGTGCCGGAGAACAGAGTGGTGCTCGGCAACGGGGCCAACGAGTTGATCCACCTCCTGCTTTTATGGCACCGGCCCCGCCGGGTGCTGGTGCCCGCTCCCTCTTTCTCAGAGTACGAAAGAGCCGCCGTTTTGGCCCGAGCCGAAGTAGAGCGTTTTTACCTGCTGCCCGAACAAGACCTGAAGCGGCTTGTCCCGCTTGATACAATTAATGCCGGTGATCTGGTAGTTTTTTGCAATCCCAATAATCCCACCGGAAAGCTCTACCCGCGCCGTGAACTTGTTTCGCTAATAGAGGAAATCCTCAAGCGGGGGGCGAAAGCACTGATCGACGAAAGCTTTATTCCTCTTACCGGCCGTATGGATGAAAGCCTGCGAGATTTGACCGGCAAAGGGCTCTGGGTGGTCCTTTCCCTGACCAAGCTCTGGGGGCTGCCTGGCCTGCGGCTGGGCTGTGCGATAGGCCCTGCAAAAGAGGCCTGCACAATCACCCGCTGGGGCGATCCCTGGCGGGTTAACATCCTGGCGCAAAAGGCGGGCCTTTACTGCCTTGAAGATAAAAAGCACCTGCGCGATACTCTGGAACTGGTGAAAAAAGAGCGCCGCTATTTGGACCGCCGTTTCCGGGAAACCGGCCGTTTCCAGGCCTATGAAAGTGCGGCCAACTTCCTGCTGCTCAGGGGAACCGATCCCGGTTTTGACGCTTCCGCCTTCCAGGCCGATCTGGCCGGCCGGGGAATACTGGTGAGACGGGCCGACAACTTTTACGGCCTCGACCGGAGCCACTTCCGAATTGCCGTGCGCAGGCGGCCGGAAAACCTGCGCCTGCTCAAGGCGGTTGAACAATGGTTGAAAAAAGGCGGGAAACCGCCTGCAGGAACCGGCAGTGGGGGTGATGGCAGGTGAAGGGGACAATAATGATCCAGGGTACGGCTTCCTCGGTCGGTAAAAGTCTTTTGTGTACAGCTTTATGCCGCATTTTAAAACAGGACGGTTTTAGAACCGCACCATTTAAGGCGCAGAACATGACCCTTGATTCTTATCTCACGGCGGACGGAGGCGAAATGAGCCGGGCCCAGGCCCTGCAGGCCGAGGCGGCCGGTATCAAGCCGCGGGTGGAGATGAACCCGATCCTGCTGAAGCCTTCGTCAAATCAAGGCTCAGAGGTGGTAGTTATGGGCCGGTCCGCCGGAAACATGAGGGCCCTGGATACCGGTGGCAAAGAAAAACTTCTACCGGTAATAGATGAAGCTTTTGACAGCCTTCGCCGCGATCATGATGTGGTAGTGGTCGAGGGTGCCGGCAGCCCCGCTGAAATCAATTTAAAAGAAAATGACCTGGTCAACATGGGGTTGGCCTGCAGGCACAAAATACCGGTTTTACTGGCCGGAGACATCGACCGCGGCGGTGTATTTGCTGCCCTCTACGGAACGGCGGCTTTGCTCGAGCCGGAGGAGCGCAGCATGCTCCGGGGAGTGATCATCAACAAGTTCCGGGGCGAACAAAAACTGCTTGAATCGGGCTTGAGACAGCTTGAAGATTTGATTAAAGCCCCGGTAATCGGAGTGGTGCCCTGTATGCAAATCAACCTGGATGATCCGGGCATCAACCGTGAGCATAAAGAAGAAGAATATAATAAACTCGCCGCGACGGTGCGCGAGAACCTGGACATGGACCAGATCCACCAAATAATTTCGGGACACGTTAGTTAATTAAATATTATGAATTGTTATTTTAGGAGGTCAAAGCTATGAACGAAGAGCAAAAAATGGAGAAAAACCTGCAGGCAGTTTTGGACAGTATCTGTACGCTTGATCAGGCGGCCATGGAAAAGGCCCGCGCCCGCATGGATAACCTGACCAAACCGCAGGGCAGTCTGGGGCGGATGGAAGATTTAGCGGTGCAGCTGGCCGGTATATACGGGGATTTCTTTCCCTGCGGTACCCGCAAGCGGGTGGTGGTTATGGCCGCCGACCACGGTGTCACCGAGGAAGGAATCAGCGCCTACCCGTCTGAAGTGACCGCCCAGATGGTGGCAAATTTTACTAACGGCGGGGCGGCGATTAATGTCCTGGGATGTCTGGGCGGAGTGGAAGTGGAAGTGGTTGATGTGGGGGTCAAGGTCGACAGCCCCCGGGTCGGGGTTAAAAAAGTACGGGTCAAGGCGGGCAGTGACAATTTCAGGCGGGGCCTGGCTATGAGCCGCGGTGAGGCGCTTTCCGCGCTTGGAGCAGGACTTGGCTCCGCCGATGAGGCGGCGAAAGACGGTATCAGTGTCCTGGCTACCGGTGAAATGGGCATCGGCAACACTACGGCCAGCAGTGCGGTGATGGCGGCGCTGACCGGTTACGAGACTTCCCTGGTGGTCGGTCGGGGAACCGGCCTCGATGATGAAAAACTACGTCACAAAAAGGAAGTGGTCGCCGGGGCTCTTGAAATGCATAAACCGGATCCTTCCGATCCCCTGGGCGTGCTGAGCCGGGTGGGCGGCCTGGAAATAGCGGCCCTGACCGGTTTAATTATCGGTGCAGCCCGGGCCCGCATTCCTGTGGTGGTGGACGGGTTTATATCAAGCACAGCGGCCCTGGTTGCGGTTAAACTGAGCCCTGCAGTAAGGCACTACCTTATTCCTTCACACCTGTCGGCTGAATCGGGCCATGCGTTGCTGATGGATTACCTGGATTTAAAACCGTACATTAACATGGGCATGCGGCTGGGCGAGGGAACCGGCGCGGTTCTCGGCATGCAGCTGGTGGAAGCGGCGGCCCGCATTACCCTGGAGATGGCTACTTTCGAAGATGCCGGGGTAAGCGGTAAAGAGGACGGGGTCCGATCTGAAACGAAGGGAGAAAATTAACCGATGGAGCTTTACCTGGTCCGCCACGGCGAGAGCGAATCCAACAAGGAAAAACGCTACCGGGGTTGGAGCGAATCAGCCCTTTCAAAGAAGGGGGTCCGCCAGTCGGAAATGGCCGGGTTTTTCCTGGCCGGACAGAATATCAAGGCGCTCTACTGCAGTGACTTAAAACGGGCTGCTGCTACCGCCCGGGTTATTGGAGCCTGCTGCGGCCTTGAGCCTGCGGTTACTCCGCTTCTGCGTGAAATTAATTTTGGACAGTGGGAAGGTCTGACCTTTGATCAGATTGAGGCGGAGTGGGGTGAAGAGATCAGCCTCTGGCTGGACGACCCTTTCAACCGTTCCGCTCCCGGTGGTGAAACACTGGATCAGGTTTGGGAAAGGATGGAGTCCTTTCTGGATCACCTTTCTGTAGAATACCGGCCCGGCCAACGCATTGCCGCTGTAACCCACGGAGGAGCGATTCGGGCCGTCCTTTACAGGGTGCTTAATCTGGGGTTAAAAAGCTTTTGGGACATCAAAATTGACAACGCTTCGATCAGCCTGCTCAGCAAAACGAGAGATCGATTCGAGGTGGTTTACTATAATCGTGTTCATCATCTCGGGGCTGAAAATGATCAGGAAGGGGAACCGGCAGATGATTTATAAAAGCAGTCGGGGGGATAAAGTTTTTATATCCTGGAGCGGGGGCAAAGACTCGTATCTATCACTGCTTTTAGCCCGGGAAAAGGGGCTCAATCCTGCCTGCCTGCTCAGCTTTGTCGATGAAGACGGACAAAGCCGCTCACATGGATTGAAGCTGGCAATCCTGGAGCAGCAGGCCCAAAGGCTCGACCTGCCCCTGGAAACCGAAGCGGTGTCCTGGGAAAATTATCAAAATGGGTTTGTGCGGGCGGTAGGCCGCTTAAAAAAAGAGAGAGGCATCACCGGGGGAGTTTTCGGTGATATTAACCTGGAAGAACACCGGCAGTGGGTGGAAAAGACCTGTTCCTACTGCGGGATTGATTACAACCTGCCCCTGTGGGGGATGGAGGAAAGAAAAGTTTCTGAGGAGTTAATCAGGCGCGGCGGCCGGGCGATGCTGGTAGCACTCCGCAGGGACCTGGTCGATGAAAAATGGCTGGGCGGGTTTATCGGCCGGGATTTCATCGCTTACTGTGAAGAAGCGGGAATATCACCCTGCGGTGAAGGCGGAGAAGCGCACACCCTGGTGGTCGGCGGTCCCCTGTTCAGTAAACCGCTAGAGTTTAAGAAGGGCCGCATAAAACGCAGCAAGCAGCATGCCATGCTTGATATTTCCGCACTGCGGGAGATATGAAAGGCAAAGCCAGTGCCCTGTCAACATAATAAGAGCGTAATTTGACAATTATTACAACAACTCTTTATCTATAGGAGTTGTTGCAAGCCGGAAGCGAACATAAAGCGAGCCGTTAGGAATTGCCGGCAGTTGAGCGGTGAGAAGTGAGATGTTGGCAGTGATACTTGTTTGCGGCTCTAGGTGAGCAGTTCCTTTGCTTTTATATTCTCGGATTGGAGTGATTACAAGTGGCCGGCGGATATCACGGAAAGATTTTGGAGCTCGACCTGTCCCAAGGTGTTCAAAAGGAGACGGCAATCGCAGAAGAAGAATATCGCAAATTTTTGGGTGGAAGCGGCCTGGCGGCAAAAATATTTTACGAGCGAAATTATACTCCGATTTCCCCACTTGATGAAGCGGCTCCGCTCATGGTTTTTACCGGACTGCTTACCGGGTTTAATGTTCCAACAGCCTGTAAGGCTTCTTTTTGCGGGCGCTCTCCTTCTACGGGAATTTGGGCTGAAGCTACAGTAGGCGGTTACTGGCCGGCTGCTTTTAAGACTTCCGGTTTCGACGGTTTGATTATAACCGGCAAAGCGGACAAACCGGTTTATATCTATATCAATGAGAAAGGCAGCGTGGAGATCAAAGACGCTTCGGCCCTTTGGGGTAAAGATACCTACGATACAGCGGAAAAACTGCAGGCGGAGCACGGGGAGAAAACCAGGGCGGCCTCTATCGGGCTCGCCGGGGAAAATGAAGTTCTCATGTCATCAATCATGATCGAAGGCCGCAGTACCCGGGCGGCCGGCCGCTGTGGGCTGGGTGCCCTGATGGGGTCAAAGAACTTAAAAGCGATTGCAGTGCAAAAGGGGGACAATCTCCCGGCTGTCCACAATAAAAAAAGCCTGACGGAAGCGCGCAAAAGGGTGTTGCCCACCGTTCGTGAGAAGGCGAAGGGCTTAAGCGATTTTGGCACCGCCGGTGGTGTGCCGGTGGTGGAAAAGCTCGGTGATCTGCCCATCCGCAACTGGACCGGGGGCAGTTGGACCGGGGGGGCGGCGAAAATATCCGGTCAGGCCATGGCCGAAAAGTACCTTGCCGGGCATTATGCCTGTTTTGCCTGCCCGATCCGCTGCGGCAAGGAAATGAAAATTATCGCGGGGCCCCATGCAGGCAGTGTATCACACGGGCCGGAATACGAAACTGCCGCCGGTTTCGGCGCGCTGTGTTTAAATGAAGATCCGGCCTATATTATTGCCGCCAACGACCTCTGCAATCGCCTGGGCATAGACACCATATCAGCTGCGGCGGCGGTCGCTTTTACCATGGAGCTATACGAGAACGGTTTGATTCCCGAAGAAATGCTCAAAGACATTGGTCATGAACCAAAATGGGGCAGTGGAGAGGCGATCATGGCCCTAATCGAGCAGATTGCCGGCCGGCGGGGGATCGGCGAATACCTTTCCCGGGGG
>PUNU01000003.1 GCA_003551865.1 Syntrophomonadaceae bacterium | reverse complement strand
GGATCACCTCGTTTCAGTGCCCCGTTTCGGCAGCAACAGCTGGGTGATAAGCCCCGAGCTTTCCGCTACGGAAACGGCCGTAATGGCCAACGATCGCCACCTGCCCCTTTCACTGCCGGCGATCTGGTTCGAAAATTCTCTAAGCCTTGCTCTCGAAGGCGGTCTGGATCTTTACGGATGGTCTATTCCCGGCGCTCCGGTAGTGGTTATCGGCCATAACCGCCACATTGCCTGGGGAATGACTAATATCGGGGACTCACAGGATCTGTTTCTGGAAGAACGTCACCCCGAAGATCCTTACCTGTTCAAATACGACGGAGAGTGGTATGAGGCGGAAGTGGAAGAAAAGGAAATCCGGGTAAAAGGACGTGACGAGCCGAAAACGGTGGAAGTGATCTATACCCGGCACGGCCCCCTGATTTCTGAAGATCCGCCCATGAGCCTGCGCTGGACCGCCTATGAAATTGAAGGGAGCACTATTGACGCCGTAGTGAAAATGAACCGGGCAGGCGGTTGGGAAGAGTTTTCCGATGCCCTGGCACATTTTTCTATTCCCATCCAGGCCCTGGTCTATGCTGACGTAGAGGGCAATATCGGCTTTCGGGTAGCCGGGCGGGTGCCGATCCGTAAACAGGGGCTCGGTCTGCTGCCCACTCCCGGCTGGGATCCCGATTACGGCTGGGACGGGTACATTTCCCACCGGGAAATGCCCGAACTCTTTAATCCGGAAGACGGTTACATCGCCGCAGCGAACCACCGGGTGCTTCCAGATGAATATCCCCATGTTATCGGTGTCGACAGCGCTCCCCACTACCGCAAACAGCGTATTGCCGAGATACTGGGGACAGCCGAAGAAGTAACCCTGGAGGATTCAAAGATGCTGCAAAACGACTGGTACAACCGGCATGCCTTAGAAAGGCTGCCAGCCTTCCTGCAGATTATGAAAAACCGCGACCGGGGGCTGAACGAACTCGAACAGAAAGCCCTGGAAATACTTAACGACTGGGCTAAAAACCCGGTTAACCGGAGGGACTCCTCCGCTGCGGCCCTGTTTCAGGTATGGTATCTTAATTTGCTGGAAGATGTATTTCGGGAGAAGATGGGAAGCCGGCTTTTCTCCGAATTTATCGAACATGATTACCTGGCCTATAATTCCCTGGAATACCTGCTGGAAAAGGGAGAATCGGCCTGGTTTCCGGAAGGTCTTGACGAGATACTGTGGACCAGTTTTTCCCGGTCGGTGAAAAGCCTGGCGCAGGAACATGGAGACGATCCTGAAGAGTGGCGCTGGGACAACCTGCAAACCGTTACGTTCAGGCACGAGCTTGGCGTCGCTCCTGTCATAGGCGATTACCTGTTAAACCGGGGGCCTTACCCTTACGGAGGCGATCACATGACCGTCGGCCGGGCCCGCTATGAGCTAAGCGATCCTTTTAATGTGATCGGCGGAGCGGGGCTGCGTTTTATTGCGGAAATGGATGAGACAATTCGCTCACAGGTTGTAATCGCCGGCGGGCAGTCCGGTCATCCCCTGAGCCCCCACTACAGTGACCAGCTTGATAAATGGCTCGAAGGCGGGTATTTCCGGATCGAGGTTCCCCGCGATCCGGAGGAAGAGTGGGCGGAAAAGGCCCGGTTTAGTCCCCGGGAATAACTGCTTTTAACTTTCCAGCCCTTTTAGGAAAGCCATAATATTTTTGGCCAGGGCCTGTGCGTTGTAGCCGCCCTCCAGGGCGGCAAAAAGGCGCCCGCCGCTTTTTTCCCGGGCAAAACCCGCCAGCAGGTTTCCGATGGCTTTGTAATCGTCTGCCGTCAGCATGCCGCCCCAGTCGTTAACGCCGCGGTCAAATCCGGCCGAGACTGCCACCAGGTCCGCTTCTTTATCCTGCAGGTCTTTTTCTAAAAGCTCCAGGTAGCGGAAACGTGAACTTTCCCGGCAGTGCCAGAATCTCACCCTGTCTTCGTCTCGAAAGATATTGGCAGTGCCGTCTCCGTAGTGCAGATCGAAATCGACAATCAAAGCCGACCCGATATGGTTGTGATGAAGGAGGTGCCTGACTGCTATGGCAATGTTGTTAAAATAGCAAAAACCCCAGCAGGAGTCGGCTGAAGCGTGGTGACCGGGCGGTCGGCACAGGGCGAAAGCATGCTCGCCCCCGCAGGCCGTTTCCGCCGCTTCAATGGCTGCTCCCGCTGCCAGCAGGGCGGTATGCAAAAGCAGTTCGTCCGCGGCTACAAACTGCCAGTGCCTTCCGGTATGGACCCGCAGGATTTCTTCCTGCACCGCCGCGCGAGGTTCAATCAGGGGGTATTCTTTTTCCAGGGCGGAGGCTGAAGGCTCCAGGCGGCCCGGCTCGGCAGCCGGATCGAAGGCATAATGTTCAAGGAAATCGCGGTGAAAAAAGATTTTCATTGTTCCTCACCCGTCATGAACAAAAACATGGCCCACACGTCTGCTTCCGGCACCTGTGCTTTGGACATTATGACGGGGTATCTGACGTCCGGCATGTTTTCATGGTGGGGAAGCTCGGAAACTTCTGCAGGCTCCCTTACAATAAAATGTTCATATTTTTTCCCGCCCATAAGATAATCCCCTCCAAATATTTTATAATTTTTGCAAAAATACAAAATCTGCGATAAACTGTATCATGATTTTAATAGTATGTCAATTGGCAACACTGCCGTTTTGTTCGCCAATTCTTCAGGTTTATTTAAGAAGATGTTATAATAAATAGAGAGGATGGGGAATATTATACCGCCCTGTTGAGAGTTTTTGCGGTATGCACCCGGCGCCTTTTTGCCGTATGCAGAATATACAAGGCGGTCAGTTTATATTAAGGAGGACACAATGGAGATAATTTTATTTATCATAGTAGCGGCGGCGCTGATTGGCGGTTATTTTTTGCGTAAACGCGGCCGGGGTCCCGGAAAAGTAAAAGGAAGCGCCCTGCGGAAAGAAATTCATCGTCAGCTCAGGCTTCCCCCTGATGCTGCCGATCAAACCATTGAAAGGCACATTGAGAGATTGCGCGAACGTTATCCCAACCGTTCCGAAGAATGGTATTTAGAAAAAATCTTATATGATCTGGAAAGGGATCGTTAATTAGGATAGCCCGGGGCAGGCCCCGGGCTATCATTTACAAGAGATGGTCAAAGGTTAAAAGCCTGCTTTAACCAGGCATCGCTTACAATTCGTTTTCAGTTTCCTCTTCAAACTCCTCCAGGATTTCCTCCAGTTCATCTTCAAGTTCTTCGTCATCAATTTCTTCCGGTTCTTCAAACAGGTTGTCATTATCTTCCATATTTTCTATGGGATCTTCAGGTTCTTCGATCGGATCTTCTGCGGGATCTTCAGGTTCTTCGATTGGATCTTCAGGGGGAGCCTCCGGTTCACAGCCCGTCACGGCAAAACCAACCCCTCCCAACATTACCAGTGTCAGCAGTGTGACCATAAGTTTTTTCATTGTTTTACACCTCTCCTTCATTTAATGCTGTGCCCCCCGACTTCAATCAACTTTCCTTCGTTACCTGCCCAAAAAATCAATGTTTACATAATGATTATAAACTTTGACATCCGGTTGAAATTATCGAAGGGCGGGGTGGTTTACAAAAAATTTACAATGATTTTGAATAAATATTGCTAATTTAAAAAGGCAACAGGGCAAAAAAATAGAAGAGTACATAGCTTTTATGATATAAAAACCATTAGGGCTTGCAATAGAGGCCGGAAAACCGAGGGAAGACAGCGTTCATACCTGTCGGTGGAGGCGGTGCAAAAGCTTGGAATCCAATTATAAAAGACGGTCAAAAAACATGGACTGGAAAATTAAAGAATGCATACCGGTAAAAACCGATATAATCAGGCCGAATGATTCGATTATAAAAATGGCCCAAAGATATGTTCTTCCGAAACTGCAGAAAGGTGACATTGTAGTCTGCAGTGAAAAAGCGGTGGCTTTCAGCCAGGGCAGGGTGATCAATGAGCAGGAAGTTGAAGTGAGTTTTTTAGCAGGGATCCTTTCTCGTTTTGTTACCGAGAACCCCGGTGGAGTAGGCCTGCGTGACCCGCGAAGCATGCAGGTTGCCATTGACATGGTCGGCCCGTTGAGAATAATTATTGCCGCTGCGGTAGGCGGAGCAACCAAGTTGTTTGGCTTGAACGGCTATTTTTACCGGGTTGCCGGGCTCGAGGTTTCCATGATCGACGGGGCTGTAGAACACCGGTTTGAGGAGCTACAGCACTATATCGTCCCACCCCCTGAAAATCCTGACCGGGCGGCCAAGAAGATTAGCAGCGCTTTGAAAGACCATCCCGTGGTGATTATGGATGTAAATGATGTCGGGGGAAGCAGGGTCATAGGAAAATCTTCAGACGAACTGCCGGTTTTGGAAATAGAAGAGTTTATGCGTTACGACAATCCCCTGGGCCAGGGCACTAAACAAACCCCCTTCGGTATTTTACGCCGCAGCTTGAACAATAAGCGTGTTTAAGTTTTACCCGGTTTTTACAATAAAAAGGGGAAAACCAGTCCTGAGAATTTGGTTCGAAGCCCGGACAAAAATTACTTCAGCTGCGGTATCGGTTAGACCGGGCGGGAGTATCTGCAGCCGGGTCATTTGTTTGAGAAAGGAGGTTGCGGTTTATGACAGGAAATGATTCCAGAAAAGAAAGGCTGGACCGGGTATCCTGCAAAGCCGCAGAAACTCTTTTACTTTCGGGTAACTGCGCCCAAACTTCATTCATAGTCCTGCGGAACGAATTTGCGCTTGGTGACGGCAATGTGCTCAAGGCACTTACCCCGTTTCCCGGTCTCGGCCTGCGAGGTGAAACCTGCGGCGCAGTTACCGGTTGTTTGATGGCCCTCGGCCTGGTTTTTGGCCGGGAGCGGCTGGATGACTGGGAAACCTTTACCCTATCGCTTAAGCACGCCAGGAACTTTTGCCGCAGCTTTATCGAGCAGAACGGCAGTACGGCCTGTGCAAAAATCCTGGAGTCCAGGCTGGGGCAAAGCTTTGACCTGGCCGATTCTGCCGGTTGGAACGAGTATATAGCTGCCGGGGGACCGGGTGTTTGCGGCGAACTGGTTGCCGGTGCCGTTAAACTGGCGGCGGAAATAATCATGGACCACGGCTGAACCGCTCAAACTTATTTTAAACCCTGTATAACCGGCGCTTAACTGTAGAGCTGTTCGATTTCCCCGGCGTAATTGTCCAGAACCACCCGCCGTTTCAGTTTCATAGTCTGGGTCAGCATCCCGTTTTCCACTGTGAAATCTTCCTTGAGGAACAAGAATTTTTCCGGGATTTCATACTTGGCAAAGCTTTTTTTCAGGTGATCTTTGATTTCTTCGGTCATCATGGCGGTGAACTTTTCGTTGGCTGTCAAGCCTTCCGGCTCCGGTGATACACCTTCCCCATTGGCCCACCTTTTAGTTACTGCGAAGTCGGGGTATACCAGGCAAATATTAAATGGCCTGCCGTCGCCGTAAACCATGGCATTGGCCACGTTTGGCAGAAGCTTCATTTCTTCTTCTATGGCCGCCGGGAAAACGTACTTGCCGTTTGATAATTTATACTGCTCCTTTATTCTTCCGGTAATCCAGAGGAAACCGTCTTCATCCAGGCGGCCGCGGTCTCCGGTGCGGAAACCGCCGTCAGGCATGATTACAGCTTCCGTTTCCCGGGGCTTGTTGTGGTAACCTTTCATCACATTGGGACCGTATATGATAATCTCGTCGTCCTCGGCGCCTTCTTCAGATACCGATGTGTCGATGACCACCTTTTGTCCTTCTAAAACCTTGCCAACACTGCCGAGCCGGCAGGCGCCGGGGCTGTTCATAGTAATGGCCGGAGCGGTTTCAGTAAGGCCGTAGCAGTCATAAATGGGGATGCCGATATTTTTAAAGAACCCGGCAATTTCCTTGTTCATTGCCGCACTGCCTGTGATTGCCCCTTTGATCCTTCCGCCCATCGCCGCTTTAATCTTCGTAAAAACAAGCTTGTCGAGCAATTTATGCTTGAGGTTTAATGCCGGGCTTGATTGGCCCGCGTCTTCCAGCTCCTGTTTTTTCCTGGCTGTATCGCAGGCGGCGTCAAAGAGCTTTTTCTTTAATCCCCCGGTGTCGTGCATGCGCATATGGATCGCGTCGTAGACTTTGTTGAAAACGCGGGGCACAGAAATGATATAAGTAGGTCTGATGAGGCGGATATCTTCGGCCAGGGTGGTTACATCGCGCATAAAGCCAAGTGAGCCGCCGAGATAGACCCAGATGTTTAGCTCCGCGACCAGGCCGTAGCAGTGAGCCCAGGGCAGCATTGAAACGCCAACCTGCCCTTCATCCAAATCCGGGTAGAGTTTGATCCCGGTAAGGGCTACGTAAGTAATATTGCCGTGGGTTAAAAGCACCCCTTTCGGATCGGCGGTTGTGCCCGAAGTATAAAGCAGGACTGCGACATCGTCGAAATGGGGGATCACCGGTTCGGACGGGTTTTCCCGGCCCAGTTTTTCCAGGGCGTCCAGGCTGTTGTTATCTATGGAATCGATCACATAAATGTTCTCAAGCGTTGGTATTTTCCGGGGAATATCTTTGACCTGCTCGTAAATTTCCGGCGATGAAACAAATAAAAACTTTAATCCGCTGTCCTTAATGATATATTCCCAGGTTTTCTTCAGATCTTTAAAATACATCGGGACCAGGCGGGCATTGCGCCCCCAGGCAGCGTAGGCGATCACAGCCCATTCCGGCCGGTTGGGTGCGATTATACCGACGGCATCGCCTTCACCGATACCCATCCGGGCCAGACCGTCCCTGGTATTGTTGATTCGTTTGCCAATTTCACCGTACGTAATTGAATCGAGGCCGACCTGCTCATTATGCGGCCGGAATAAAACTTGATTCCTGTACTTATTTTCACTTTTCATCCACCATTCAACCAGGTTGTCGGGCTTTTCATAATGCCACACAGCGCATCCCTCCTTTTTATAATAGTTTACACGAAAACCAAGTAAAAATAAATATGAAAACTACAAATATTCACAACTTATTTTCAATGATTGCCTGCCGCTGTATTCCCTGTAAAAAGAAACACCTCTCCGGTCAGCGGCAAACGGCAGTAAACTCAAATCAGCTCCATTATGCCTGAATATTTTGCAGGCAGGGGTTTTTCATTTCAGCGTAGAAATAGCTGTTCGAAGACAGTGCTCGAGGTGTTGACAGCCGGTTTTATACCGGGTTAAATATAAGCCGGACTAAGAGAGAAGGCGGCCCGCCAAGGCTTGTAATGACGGGCATAAATAATGGCCAGGATATTGGTTCTCTATTACAGCCGCACCGGCAATACCAGGCAGATGGCCGAAGCGGTGGCGGTAGGGGCAAAAAGTACCGGGGCGGAGGTTACCCTTTGTGGAGTGGAAAACTTTACCCTGGAGCAGCTGCCGGAGTACGAAGGTATCATGGCCGGTTCTCCCACTTATTACGGCATTGTGGCCGGACCCATGAAAGTTTTTTTGACCGCAGCGTGATTTACCAGGGCAAGCTGGAAGGCAAAGTTGGCGGCGCGTTTGCCAGTGCCGGGATTTTCGGCGGGGGCAATGAAACCACGGTGCTGAGCATCTTAAAAATGATGCTTGTCCACGGCGTGATTATCCAGGGTTCCAGCAGAAGCAGCCACTTTGGTGCGGTAGCGGTCGGCGCTCCTGGCGAAAAAGCCATTGACCGGTGCCGCCGGCATTTCTTTTCAATGTATGACCGGGCCGGGAAGGCTGTATAACCGCTATTAGTGGTTTAGCCAAGCTATAGTATGCGAAGGAGGACGTAAATGGAAAAAGTAACCGTAAGGCGGCTTTTCGCGGATGCCGAAGCTTTCAGCGAAAAACGGGTGGCGGTAAGCGGATGGGTCAGGAACAACCGTGACCAGAAATCATTTGGCTTTATTTCCCTAAATGACGGGACTCACTTAAATTCTCTCCAGGTGGTTTATGAAAAAGAGTTTCTTTCCGACTACGACCGGGTGGCCAGGCTAGGCGTCGGTTCCGCCATAACCGCCGTCGGACGGCTGGTGCTTACCCCTGAAGCCCGGCAGCCTTTTGAAATAAAAGCAGATGAAGTAATCCTTGAAGGAGATTCTCCGCCCGATTACCCGATCCAGCCCAAAAGACACAGCCGGGAATTTTTAAGGGAAGTGGCTCACCTGCGTCCCCGGACTAACCTTTTTTCTGCGGTCTTCAAGGTCCGTTCTCTATTGGCCTTTGCCATTCACCAGTTCTTTCAGAAAAAAGGTTTTATCTACCTGCACGCACCGATTATTACGGCAAACGACACCGAGGGTGCCGGGGAGCTTTTCCGGGTAACTGCCCTCGATCCCGAAAGCCTTCCCCTGACGGAAGAAGGTACGGTTGATTACTCCGCCGATTTTTTTGGCAAAAAGACAAACCTTACCGTAAGCGGTCAGCTGGAAGCGGAAGCCTTTGCCCTTGCCTTCAAGGATGTATATACATTCGGTCCGACTTTCAGGGCGGAAAACTCCAATACCCCCAGGCATGCCGCCGAATTCTGGATGATCGAACCTGAAATTGCCTTCGCCAATTTAAAGGATAACATGGATCTGGCTGAAGAAATGGTCAAATACCTGATCGGCTATCTTCTGGAAAATGCTGAAACGGAGATGGAGTTTTTCAACAGTTTTGTTGACAAGGGGCTTAAAGCCAGGCTGCTTAATATTTTACAGGCGGAGTTTG
This sequence comes from Syntrophomonadaceae bacterium, assembly GCA_003551865.1. Next base: position 1,632 of record PUNU01000003.1, on the reverse strand, counting down.
TCCGTATTACCTACACGGAAGCAGTCGAAGAGCTAAAAAAAGCGCAGCAGAAGTTTGACTACCCGGTCGAATGGGGCAGAGATTTGCAGACCGAACATGAAAGGTATTTAACTGAAAAAGTTTTTCACAAGCCGGTATTTGTAACCGACTACCCCGGGGATATCAAGGCATTCTACATGCGTGTGAATGATGATCAAAAAACTGTTGCCGCTATGGACCTGCTGGTTCCCGGAGTGGGAGAGATTATCGGGGGCAGCCAGAGAGAAGAAAGAGCGGAGATCCTGAAAAAGCGGATGGAGGATTTTAATATCGACAAAAAGGACCTGTGGTGGTACCTGGATCTGCGGAAATACGGCGGGGTAAAACATGCCGGTTTCGGGCTCGGTTTTGAAAGAGCGCTTATGTATTTGACCGGCGTCAGCAATATCAGGGACGTAATCCCTTTCCCCAGGACGGTCAATTACTGCGAGTTTTAAATGTTTTGGCCATCAAACTTTAACCCGGTGGAAGACGGCTTCACCATCTATTTGCCTCCAGGGGTGATTGTGCAAGCAGCAGTCGATTTTTTATGCACATCTAAACTGCGGCAAAGCTCAAATATTATTTGCATTCTAATATTTCTTTGCGTTAATATTTGCGGGGTTTGGTGCGGTGCCGTAACCTTTCCTGGAAATATGCCATGCCAACTTTTCAAGAACTTGCATAAGGTAAATAATCGTTAGTTACCAGCGGGCGTAGTGTTCCTCCGCCCAGCCGATCAGTTTTTCAAGTTTGTAGGTAGTCCCCGCATTATCTTTAACTGTGCCGGAGAATCGGCCGATCAGCTGGTGTACCTCGGACCCCAAAATTAAGGCGTTGGTCTTTGCCACCCGCTCAAAAAAAGGCTCGAAGACAACATCGACGCGGTCGGAAAAAGGTGTGCGGATTTTCCAGGGTTTCTTAAAGTCCGAGGTATCGTACTCAAAAGATAGGTCTTCGCTTATTTTACTTAACATCCCGTCAACGCAAATACCATTTTCATTCATGCCGGTGCCGTCGGTCCAGCCCGCTCCGAAGTTAAGGCCGACAGTATGATCTCCGGCAGCTCCTGAAGCACTTGCCCAGTTCCAAAAGCTGGAGTAAGGCCAGATGCCGCGGCCAAAATCAAGGCAGGCAAATCCGCCCAGCGCGTCGTATTCCCGGTTGCCCACTTTTACAGTGCCCTCCACCGGCAAAGTATTTTGCTTTGAAGTGAACTGAAAGCGGCGTTTGCTCCAGGGAATAACCACGTTTAAGCTCTGGTGCCCGGGAGGGGTTTTTACCGCCAGGGTAGCCGCCAGCTCGTTTCCTTTGAAATCGGGACATTTTACATGGATAAATGTTTTGTTTCCGCTCGTTTTAAAAGCGAGATTTAGTTTTGGATCACTAAAGTAGACATCTTCAGCCACGTAATTGCCCAGATCACAGCCGCGCCCGAGGGGGCGGGTTATGGTAAGCTCGTTAAAAAATTTGCTCTCGAAGTCCAGGAAGTAGACAAAGGCCAGCCCCAGGTAGTCTATATTGGACAGGGTGGCCGAGAACAAAAAACGGTCGGTGGTAATGGCCCAGTAGTTCCAGCGTTTTTTGCGCAGCGGGCTGCCGGACAGGTTGCAG
>PUNU01000134.1 GCA_003551865.1 Syntrophomonadaceae bacterium | reverse complement strand
GCCTGCTTTAAGGGCGTTTTTATTATGAATGACCGGACATTTATTGCTTGAAGGTGCTTAAGTAAGCTAAAAAACTGTACTTTAACCAGTTTTGTGATATGAGCTGTAAGGAAGGGAGCATCTCTATGTTAAACAGCAAAGAACAGATAGAAGACAGCAAAGTTAAGCTGGAAGTGGAGGTTCCGGCTTCGGAAGTAGATTCGGCCCTGGAAAAGGCCTACCGCAAGGTAGTTAAAGATGTTACACTGCCCGGTTTTCGTAAGGGTAAAGTGCCGCGGAAGATCTTAGAAACTCGGTTTGGGCCGGAAATCCTGCACGAAGAGGCCCTGGAAATCCTGGTGCCGCCGGCTTATGAAGAAGCCCTGAAAGAAGCGGATATCAGCCCGATCGGCCAGCCCGATTTTGAGCTGGTCCAGATTGAAGAGGGCAAACCGCTGTTGTTTAATGCCGTGGTGGAAGTAATTCCGCCGGTTGAGCTTGGTGAATATAGGGGACTAGAAGCCGAACAGGAAGAAGCCGAGGTGGACGAGATCCAGGTCGATCACCACATTTACATGCTGAGGGAACAAAATGCCCGCCTGGTTCCCCGTGAAGAAGAGCCGGCCCAAGAAGGAGACCTGGTCACCATAGATTTTAAAGGATACGTTGACGGTGAACCTTTCGAGGGCGGAGAAGCGGAAAATTACTCGCTGGAGCTGGGATCAAATACATTTATACCCGGTTTTGAAGGGCAGTTAATCGGAGCGATGCCGGGCGAAGAAAAGGAAGTGAAGATTCAATTCCCGGAGGATTACCGCAGCGAAGATCTGGCCGGCAAAGAGGCCGTATTTGAAGTTAAGGTGAAGGAAATCAAGGAAAAACAGCTTCCCGAACTCGACGACGATTTTGTCAAGGAAGTAAGCGAATTTGAAACCCTGGAAGAAATGAAAGCGGATTTGAGAGAGAAAATGGTTAAGAATGCCGAAGAACAATCAAAAAACAAATTGGAAGAGTCGCTGATTGAAAAGGTTACCGAGGCTTCGACTGTTGAGCCACCGGAAACCCTGGTCCAGCGCCAAATGGACCGTTTGATCGAGGATCTGGAGAATTACCTGCGCTACCAGGGTCTGGGTCTCGATCAGTTTCTTGAGCTTTCCGGCAAGAGCAGGGAAGAGCTGCGTGAGGAAAGGCGTGAAGAAGCCGAAAAGCGGACCAGGTCCAACCTCGTCCTCGATGCAATAGCGAAAAAAGAAGGAATTGAGGTTGATGACAGCGAATTAGAAGATAAGATTGCCGAGATAGCGGAAAGCCACGACGATGACCCGCAGAGGATTAAGGACATCCTGGACAAACAGGGCCGTTTGCCGGTTATACGCGAAGAAATGCGGGTGCGCAGGGTGATCGATCTAATTGTTGATGAGGCTGAGATAAATAAGGTAAAGCCGGAGAAAAAAACAGCGGAAGATAAACAGCAGAATGGTGAAGAAGAACCTAAAAAGTAGTATAATTAGCATATAGAAGAAACAACTAGCTTGAAACAGGGAGGGTTATTGACAAATGAGTGTACTGGTACCGATGGTAGTAGAGCAGACCAGCCGCGGTGAAAGAGCTTATGATATATACTCGCGCCTGCTCAAGGACCGGATAATTTTCCTGGGCAGTGCGATTGATGACAATGTGGCCAACCTGGTAGTGGCCCAGATGCTTTTCCTGGAATCCGAAGACCCGAAAAAAGACATCAGCCTGTATATTAACTCACCCGGCGGTTCGGTTTATGCCGGCATGGCCATATATGATACAATGTGCTATGTTAAACCGGCCATATCGACGATCTGTGTCGGTATGGCGGCCAGCTTTGGTGCGGTGCTTCTGGCCGCGGGGGAGAAAAACAAACGATATGCGCTTCCCCATTCCAGGGTAATGCTGCACCAGCCGGCGGGCGGAGCTCACGGACAGGCGGTGGATATTGATATCCATGCCCGGGAGATCTTGAAAATTCGCGAAAGCTTAAACAACATTCTGGCGGATCATACCGGCCAGCCGGTCGAAACTATTGCCAGGGATACGGACCGTGACTTCTTTATGGCGGCTGAAGATGCCAAGCAGTACGGCCTGGTTGATGATATCCTGATTCAAAGAACCTAAATGGAGAAGAGGTGATCTCTCCGTATGTTTAAATTTAACGAAGAAAAAGGTCATTTAAAGTGTTCCTTTTGTGGAAAAACCCAGGAGCAGGTTCGCAAGCTCGTTGCCGGCCCCGGAGTCTATATTTGTGATGAGTGCATCGAACTTTGCAACGAAATAATTGAAGAAGAGATCGGGGAAGAAACGGAATTTGGCTATGTTGAACTTCCCAAACCCCAGGATATCAAGGATATTCTCGATCAGTACGTGATCGGCCAGGAAGATGCCAAGCGCAGCCTGGCCGTGGCTGTTTACAACCACTACAAAAGGGTCAATGCCGGACAAAAAATTGAAGATGTTGAACTGCAAAAAAGCAACATTGTCCTGATCGGGCCGACCGGTGTAGGCAAAACCCTGCTGGCGCAAACCCTGGCTCGTATTTTAAACGTTCCTTTTGCCATAGCCGATGCCACATCGCTTACCGAGGCGGGCTACGTGGGCGAGGATGTGGAAAATATCCTGCTGAAGCTGATCCAGGCTGCTGATTACGACCTGGAAAAAGCGGAAAAAGGGATTGTTTATATCGACGAAATAGACAAGATAGCCCGCAAAACAGACAACCCTTCCATAACCCGGGATGTCTCCGGCGAAGGAGTTCAGCAGGCCCTGCTGAAAATCCTCGAGGGAACAGTGGCCAGTGTTCCACCCCAGGGTGGGCGTAAGCATCCCCACCAGGAGTTTATGCAGATCGATACTACTGATATCCTGTTTATCTGCGGCGGAGCGTTTGACGGCCTGGAAAAAATCATCCAAAACCGGGTCGGGAACAAGGGGATCGGTTTTGGCGCTGAAGTTTTGACCAGCGAGAGTAAAGACCTGGGGACAATTTTAAAGCAAATTCTGCCCCAGGACCTGCTCAAGTACGGCTTGATTCCTGAATTTGTCGGCAGGATCCCGGTTATTGCCACCCTCGATCCCCTGGATGTCGAAGCATTTGTACGTATCCTCAAGGAGCCGCGGAATGCCCTGGTTAAGCAGTTCGAGAAGATTTTTGAACTGGACGGGGTGGATCTTGAATTCAAGGAAAGTTCGCTGGAGGCTATTGCTGAAGAAGCGATGAAAAGAAATACCGGTGCCAGGGGTCTGCGGGCAATAATGGAAGAAATTTTGCTCGATGTGATGTTCCAGATGCCCTCGAGAGAGGATATCGGACGCTGTGTGATTACCAAAGAAGTGGTTACCAACTCCGATTCCCCGATGCTGGTTACCAAAGACAACAAACGGAAAAAGAAAGAAGAGAGCGCCTAGGATTGGCTTTGCAGCCCAGGCTCTTAAAAATTTTCATAGGCAAGAAATAAAAAAGCGGGAAGCACATCCTCAAAGGCAATCAGGCTTCTCGCTTTAACTTATAAACCGGAAGGGGGTTTTAGTTGTGCCTTCAACAGAAAAGTTAGCGGTACTGCCCTTGAGGGGGGTACTGGTATTTCCCAATATGGTCATTCATCTTGATGTCGGGCGGGAACGTTCAATTGCCGCCCTGGAAGATGCCATGATGAAGGACAACCGCATCCTGCTGGTCTCTCAAAAAGAGGCCAAGCAGGATGATCCGGGCGAGGAAGATCTTTACGCGTTGGGGACCGTAGCCCGTATCAAACAAATGATTAAACTGCCCGGGGGCACTAACCGGGTCCTGGTGGAAGGTTTAAACCGGGCCCGCCTGCTTGAGCTTTTGTCTGGGGATTCTTTCCACGAAGCGGAAGTGGAGGTTATTGAAGATGATGAAAAGCGGACCCCGGAAATTGAGGCCCAGATGCGCACGGTGCTCGACCAGTTTGAGCAGTACATCAAGGTCGGAAAGAAGGTGCCGCCGGAGACACTTTCCACTGTTTCAGAAATTGAAGAGCCGGGCCGTTTTGCCGATATTGTCGCTTCTCATCTAAACTTAAAAATCGAGCAAAAACAGGAGCTGCTTGAAGCGGTCGATCCGGAAACCCGCCTTGGCAAGTTAAACGAAATTCTAAGCCGGGAAATAGAGATCCTTGAAATTGAACGCAAAATAAATATGCGGGTGCGCAAGCAGATGGAAAAAACCCAGAAGGAGTATTATTTGCGTGAGCAGATGAAGGCGATCCAAAAAGAGCTGGGTGAAAAAGATGAGCGCACGGCCGAGGCCGACGAATACCGGGAAAAAATTGCCGAGGCCAACCTGCCGGAAGAAGTGGAAGAAAAAGCGCTGAAAGAGGTTGACAGGCTGGAAAAAATGCCGCCGGCGGCAGCGGAAGGAATTGTTATCAGAACCTACCTGGACTGGCTGCTCGAACTGCCCTGGTCCGTGGAAACAGAGGATCGCTTTGATATTGATGTGGCCGAGCAGATTCTTGATGAAGACCATTACGGCCTCAAGAAGGTCAAGGAGCGGATTATTGAATACCTGGCTGTGCGCCAGCTGGCGGAAAAACTAAAGGGCCCCATTCTCTGCCTGATTGGCCCCCCGGGTGTGGGTAAAACCTCGCTTGCCAAATCGGTTGCCCGGGCTTTGGAACGCAATTTTGTGCGGATTTCGCTGGGCGGGGTCCGGGATGAAGCGGAAATTCGCGGCCACAGGCGTACTTATATCGGGGCCCTGCCGGGTAGAATTATCCAGGGCATGCGCCAGGCCAATTCCAAGAACCCGGTTTTTTTGATGGATGAAATCGATAAGATGTCGACCGATTTCCGGGGCGATCCTTCATCGGCCCTGTTGGAGGTGCTTGATCCGGAGCAAAACTATACTTTCAGCGATCACTACATCGAGATACCGTACGACCTGTCCCAGGTAATGTTTATTACCACCGGCAATACGTACCATAACATTCCCCAGGCCTTGATGGATCGAATGGAGATAATTCACATCCCCGGCTACACGGAAGAAGACAAGGTTGAGATAGCCCGCCAATTTTTAATTCCAAAACAGCTGAAAGAAAACGGTTTGCAGGAAGAAAACCTGGAGATATCGGAAGGTGCGGTGCGCTGTATAATCAGGGAGCACACCCGGGAAGCCGGGGTGCGCAACCTTGAGCGAAGCATTTCCGCTGTTTGCCGAAAAGCGGCCCGGGAAGTCGTCAAAGACCGGGAAAAGAAAATTAAGCTGACCAGGCAGAACCTGCAGAAATATTTGGGAGTGCCTCGCTACCGCTACGGGGCGGCTGAAAAACAGAACGAAATTGGTGTGGCTACCGGCTTGGCATGGACGGAAACCGGGGGCGACCTTCTTTCGATTGAAGTTAGTTTAATGAAAGGCAAGGGCAAAATGACTTTAACCGGACAGCTTGGTGAAGTTATGCAGGAATCCGCCAAGGCGGCTATGAGCTATATTCGCTCGCGGGCTGATTCGCTGGGGCTGGAAGAAAACTTTTATGAAAACATTGATATTCATATTCATGTGCCGGAAGGAGCCATACCAAAAGACGGCCCTTCCGCCGGGATAGCAATGGCCACCGCCCTTGCTTCCGCCCTAACCAGAACTCCGGTCAGAAACGATGTCACCATGACCGGTGAGATAACCCTGCGCGGCCGGGTTATCCCGGTTGGAGGAATTAAGGAAAAGATGCTGGCCGCTCACCGTGCCGGTATCAAGTATATGCTGATGCCTGCAGAAAACCGCCGGGACATGAGCGATATTCCGGCGAATGTTCGGCGCAAGGTTGAAATCAAGATGATTGAGCATATGGACGAAGTGCTGGAGCTGGCCCTGATCCAATCGCCGGTTAAAGCCAAATCGAAGCAAAAGGGTGAGGCCGCCGGCCGCGACGAGATTGATATGCCGGCGGGCGATCAGGACTCTCCCGTCCGGCATTGAAAGTAAAGGTGGGCGACAGTGCGGATCAGGCAGGCTCAATTGGAAGCAGCGGCTTACAATGTCCGGGATTTTCCTGACTGGGATTTCCCCGAAATTTCTTTTATCGGGCGCTCAAATGTGGGTAAATCTTCCCTGATTAACAGTTTGCTGGCCCGGAAAAACCTGGCCAGGACCAGTTCCACTCCCGGCAAAACCAGGGGACTTTACTTTTACCTGTTAAACGGCAGGTTTTGTTTTGTGGATCTTCCCGGTTACGGTTACGCCAAGGTTTCCAAGCAGGAACGTGAGCGCTGGGCTCCAATAATTGAAGATTATCTCGGCGGCAGGAGCAACCTTTACGGTTGTGTTCACTTAATCGACTGCCGCCACGAGCCCAGTGAAGATGATAAAATGATGTCCGAATGGCTGCGCCTGCACAGCATTGCCAGGGTAACTGCCGCCACCAAAGCCGATAAACTTTCGCGCGGGGCCATGTTCAAGCAGTTGACCGTTATAAGGAAAAGCCTGGGCCTGTTTGAAGAGGAACCCCTGGTTCCATTTTCCGCCCGCTCCGGCTACGGCAGAGATCGGCTCTGGCATGCGGTAAACGGTCTGCTCCCCGATTAGAAAGATGCCGGCCCCGGTAGGACAAAACTTTACAATTGCCGGCGGTAATTCTAAAAATGCCTTGGAATGCCGGTTTAATCGGCAGCTTATTTATCAGAAACAATTTATTAAAAATTTCGTTACTACTCAGCCTGTTGCCCTTGTTGAGTGAAAAGCGGCGCCATGGGGACGGTTCGAGCGTTCCTACAAATCCGGGTTCTGGCCTCTGACTTCTATTATGGAAAACGATGGAACCGTCCCCTATGGCATAGCGGGTTAGGCCTGAGTAGTTACAAAAATTCTTTTAATAACTGGAGGTTTTTCTATGCCCGTAGCGGGAATTGATGTTGGATCACTGACAGCAGAGGTAGTTATAATGGACGACAGCAAAATACTATGCTATACCATACTGCCGACCGGGGCGAAAAGTAAAAAAGCGGCTGAAAAAGCAATGGCAGAAGCTTTGAACAAAGCCGGGCTGGAAAGTTCGGACTTAGATTTCAGCGTTGCCACCGGCTACGGTCGCATAAGTATTGATTTTGCCGATAAAAGGATTACTGAAATCACCTGCCACGGGCGGGGTGCGCACTACTGGGATAAAGATGTGCGGACGGTAATAGATATAGGCGGCCAGGACAGTAAAGTGATCAGCCTCAATGAAAACGGCAGGGTGCTTGATTTTGCGATGAACGACAAATGCGCTGCGGGCACAGGGCGATTCCTGGAGGTTATGGCCCAGGCTCTTGAAGTCGATCTCGAACAGCTGGCTGAGCTGAGCAGTCAGGCCAAAGAAACGGTTGCCATCAGCAGTATGTGTACTGTTTTTGCCGAATCTGAAGTGGTTTCGCTGATTGCCCGGGGTTTGCCCAGGGAAGACATTGCTCACGGCCTTCACCGATCGATTGCCGACCGCACAGCCGGCCTGGTTCACCGGGTCGGGCTGACCGAAGCGGTCATGATAACCGGCGGCGTGGCTAAAAACCGGGCCGTAGTTCAGGCTTTAAATGAAAAGCTGCAGACAAAAATGATTGTTCCTGAAGAACCGCAGATTGCCGGGGCCCTGGGTGCCGCCTTACTGGCCGGCGACGAACTAAGGTGACGGCAGATCCGGTTGCGCCGGTTATTTGAGGATATGGGTGAGCCTGTTTTGATGCAGGCTTCTTTTAATTTGCTTGCTTAAGTATGCAGCCAGGCCTGCTTTTAGCAGATCAAAGGGCAGGAAAGGGAGAACCCCGACTACCACTACCTGCAGGATGGTATACTGCATAATTAAGCCAAGCTGAATTGCCCCGCAAAGGTAGATCATGCCGAGGGCCGGTAGGAGTGCGGCAAAAGTCCCGACGAAATGCGGTTGTTTTGTTTTTTCCAGGATCAAACCGGTTACTATTACGGCGGGAATAAATCCCCACAGGTATCCGCCGGTAGGTCCGGTGATCATGTAGAGTCCGCCGCGGGCAAAAGAGAAAACCGGGGCACCGGCCGCGCCCAGTAAAAGATAAGCGATAACGGTTAAAGAACCGGCGCGAGCACCGAGAAGCGATCCGGCCAGAAGCACTCCGATTACCTGGCCGGTAAAAGGAACCGGGCTGAAGGGAACCGGTACTGCGATTTGGGCCAGGATTGCTATCAGGGCGGTAAAAAGCGCACAGGCAATCAACCGATTCAGCGGCAAGATTATTTTTCCGCCTCCCAGGACTGCATTATTTCTCCGCAGTTTATAGTATGTGTTTGCCCCCGGCCGTCTTTGATTACGAGGGCTCCTTCGGGAGTAAGATCAACGGCCAGCCCGCTTATCGAGTCATTCCCCCGTTTCACGGTGAGGGTTTGGCCGAGGGTGAAATTATGTTTTAACCACAGATGGTGAAAGGGCCGGTATCCTCTTTCGAAAAATAGGCGGTAAGCATTGACAAGCTCTTCCCGAAGTGATAGAAACATTGTGGTTCGGTTAAATTTCCGGCCGTTTTCAATGGCCGGAGATGTGGCCTGCCGGCCTATCTCCGGCGGAAAATCGCTTTTCTGCTGGTTTATATTAAGGCCGATGCCGACAATCAGGTATTCCAGGTGACTGCCGTAACTTTTTAACTCGGTTAAAATGCCGCCGAATTTTTTGCTGTTGATCAGCAGATCGTTGGGCCATTTCACCTTAACCGGAAGGGCATAGATTTTGCTGAAGTGTTCGGCTAAGACAGCGGCTGTTGCCAGGGTAACAGGAGGGGCTTGATCCGGCTTGAGCCGGGAAGGCCGCAAAATCAAGGAAAACCAGAGACCGCCGCAGGGAGGCGAGAACCAGTTACGCCCCAGGCGGCCGCGCCCCTTACTCTGCTCTTCGGCTATAATGGTGGCAAAACTGGGGGCACCTTCTTCGGCGAGACGACGGGCGGTCAGGTTTGTTGAATCAACAGCCGGGAAATAATAAATGTTATTTTTTTTGATCAGATCGCCGTTCAAACGATCGCTATTGTCAGTATGGTTTTTCATCATGCCACCGCTTTCACGGTTTTGGTAGAATAATATGTCAGCGGGTGGTTATTGTCAATATGACCCTTGGGTAAGATTTTTATATGAGTTGACACGTATGGCCCGGGTGCTTTAGCTGTTGGACATAACTGGTATTTAATATCTACAATATTATGGTCATGGCAGTATCTGGATGAACCAGCCCCGAATGGTCGCCTGACTCTGTTTCCGGTGCCGGCGGTCACATAAACGGAGACAAAAAAAGTGGCGCAGCTTGTGATTAACTGCGCCAATTAGTATATATAAAAAGAGGGGGTCAACTCATTTATTATTATAAAGGCTTAACATTACAGGAATATTACAAACAGGTTGTTTTTTAATTACATTTTGGCAGGACATCCCCAAAAAAGTGGAAACAGTAACATTATGCAGGAGAAAAATAGTTTGGCGCGAAGAATAGAGGCGGATAAGTATAAAATGCCGTGGAAACAGTTGTGCCGGCTGCTCCCCGGTGAGCCCGGTTTAAACAAATAAAACAGGAGGTATTTTGATGGGCGGAAAAGTTGAAGAAGCAAATAAGCAGGACGATACCCTAAAGGCGACGCTCAGTTTGGTCAAACAATCGGTGGAAATGCTGGAGTACTCGATGGATGTTTATGAACATTTAAGTGTGCCGATGCGTTTTGTCGAGGTGGCGATACCGGTGGAGATGGACGACGGATCGATTAAAGTTTTTACCGGTTACAGGTCTCAGCACAATAACGTTCTTGGACCTTTTAAAGGAGGCATTCGCTTTCACCCCGATTCTCATGTCGATGAAGTAAAAGCGCTTTCCATATGGATGACCCTCAAGTGTTCGCTGGTTGGTGTGCCCTTTGGCGGCGGCAAGGGAGCGGTAGTTTGTGATCCCCGAAAAATGTCCCTGAAAGAAAAGGAAAGAGTAAGCCGCGGTTACGTGAGGTCTATGGGCACCGTTTTGGGCCCGGAAACCGACATTCCGGCCCCGGATGTTTATACGGATGCCCAGGTGATGGCCTGGATGGCCGACGAGTATACCATGATTATGCGAGAGCCGGCATTTGGTGTGGTTACTGGAAAGCCAATACCCGTAGGCGGTTGTGTCGGCCGGGAAGAAGCCACCTCACGCGGTTGTGTCTATATTGCCAAAGAAGCGGCCCGGACCCTCGATATCCCGATGAAAGGGGCCAGGGTGGCCATACAGGGTGCCGGTAACGTAGGGGGTTTTGCCGCTCTGCTGATGGCCGAAGAGGGCTGTAAAATAATTGGCATTAGCGATTCCACCAGTGGAGTATACGACCCGGCCGGCCTCAATATAAAAGAAGTTATTAATCATAAAAGACAGACCGGAAAACTTGAGGACTTTTCCGGCGTGAAGCAGATTACCAACCAGGAACTGCTTGCCCTGGATTGCGATATATTGATCCCGGCGGCCATGGAAAACCAGATTACCGGAAAAAACGCGGCCGATGTTAAAGCGAAAAT
>PUNU01000086.1 GCA_003551865.1 Syntrophomonadaceae bacterium | reverse complement strand
TGACCTCGGAGTAATCTCTGAAATGGTGGACAGGGTGCTTGTAATGTACTGCGGTATGATTGTGGAAGACGCCGATACACGCACCCTTATTAAGGATCCCAAGCACCCTTATACTATCGGATTGATTAATTCCAAACCACAAATAAATATAGCTAAAGAAAAACTTATACCCATACCCGGTTCCGTTCCCAACCCCCTGCATATGCCATCGGGATGCCCTTACCATCCGCGCTGTAACAGGGTTATGGATGTCTGCAAAACACAAGTACCGGAAAAACAGGAACTTGACAGCGGGCACCGGGTAAGCTGCTGGTTGTTCAGCAAGCAGAAAGGGAAGGTAATATCATGACAGAACCAATGGTTAAGCTGGCAAATGTTAAAAAATATTTTCCAATACGCGGTGGGGTACTGTCCCGCAAAACAGGTGACATCAAGGCGGTAGACGGCGTCAGCTTTGTAATTAAAAAAGGAGAAACCCTGGGACTGGTGGGAGAATCGGGGTGCGGCAAGTCCACCCTCGGAAGAACCCTTCTTAAATTGTTGGAACCGTCCGGCGGCCGTTTTATCTATAAAAATAAAAGTATCTTTGAAACAACCGAACAGGAGATGCGCAAACTGCGACGGGAAATGCAGATCATATTCCAGGATCCATACAGTTCCCTAAATCCTCGCTTGAACGTGGGCGAAATTATTGGTGAATCCCTGGAGATCCACGGTCTTGCCGCCGGCGGAGAAAAGAAAAAAAGGGTGGAATACATGCTGGAAGTATGCGGACTGGCTTCCCATCATTCCCGCCGTTATCCCCATGAATTTTCCGGAGGCCAAAGGCAAAGGATCGGCATTGCCAGGGCCCTCACCCTTAACCCGGATTTTATTGTGGCAGACGAGCCCATTTCTTCGCTGGATGTTTCCATCCAGGCCCAAATTATAAACCTGATGGAAGATCTGCAGGAAAAATTCGGCCTCACCTACCTTTTTATTTCTCATGATTTAAGCATGGTCCGTTATATTTCTGACCGGGTGGCGGTAATGTACCTGGGCAAGGTAGTGGAAATCTGTGAAAAAGAGGAACTCTATGAAAATCCACTTCACCCTTATACCCAGGCCTTGCTGTCGGCAGTTCCGGTAATGGATCCAGATGTCAATATTAAGCGAATTATCTTGAAGGGTGATGTGCCCAGTCCGGCTGATCCTCCGGAGGGCTGCAATTTTAATCCCCGGTGCCGCTATGCTAAAGAAATCTGCCGGCAGGAAGAACCCGAGCTAAGGGAAATAGGCACAGATCATCTGGTCTCATGCCATCTGGTAGCTAAAGGATGAACAGCTTTGGATAACCGCAATTCATCAAATGGTCAAAAAGAAAACGAAAAAGTTGAAGAAAAACGCAGGCCAATCTATTCGTGGCGTGATATCTTCGCTTTCTGTATAGCTATGTACCGAATCCTCATCCCTCAACTCCTGTTAACGCTGCTGGCCGTAGGGATATTTATCTACTTAATATTTTTTCTCTGGCTTGCTTAGGCAAACGGCATAAAACCTCCAGGTTTTACGCCGTCACTTTAATTTCACGGTATAACCACTCCCTGCGGCGGTACCACAGCAAAAGCAAGCCCCATTCGGCAAAAATCGACAGGGTTATTGCCAGCCATACTCCGTCCGTATCCAATTTTAATGTCATCGAAAAAAGCAGGGCCAGTGGTATTTTAATCAGCCAGTTGGCCGCAAGAGCACTTACCATGTGAGGCACGGTATACCCGGCTCCCTTAAAAACAGCGGCGATAACGTGCAAAGGCCCCATGATGACAAGAGCGGGAACTACCAGCCGAATGTATGAAACACCCATCTCAACAACCAAAGGATCGTCAACAAAAATGCCCATGATCCCCGGTGCGGCGATGAAGGCAATTACAGCCATGATTGATTGAACTGTCAGGGCCAATTTCATCGCTTTCCCAATTACCTCCTCGGTTAAATCCCTCAGCCGGGCCCCCAAACTTTGTCCAACCATGGTTGCTGTGCCGATGTTTAAACCGATAATAAGAATAAAGCAAAAACTGAGCAAGCGAAGCCCTATCCCAAAAGCGGCAACAGCCTCACTGCCAAAAAGTGCCACAATCCACATCATAATTGCCCCGGTAATTGGCCGGGTCATTCCCTGTAAGCATGCCGGCAAGCCGATCTGGAGCATCCGCTTGAAATATGCGGCAGAAAGTCGCATGCTGAAGAGCCCGGTTATCTTAAGCCTGCTCGGGGATATCCTGCCGCTCAAAACAACATAAAGAATCAGGAAAAAGCCCACAGCCCTGGCTAGAAGGGAAGCCATGGCTGCACCCAGGATACCCAGGGCCGGCAAGCCCGCCCAACCAAAAATTAAAAAAGGGTCAAGAACCATGTTTATGATATTGGTAAAAACCAGGATGCCCATGGAAGTAAAAGAATCGCCTACTCCCTGCAAGCAGAAAGCCAAGCCCACACTTCCGTAGAGAAAAAGGAAGCTGGACCCGGCAACCTGAAGGTAAATCAAAGCCTGTCTATGCACTTCCGGCTCCACACGGTAAAGGGAAAGGACATAATCTCCCAAGGCAAAAATAAGAGTTATCACCACTGCAGAAAGCATAACCGCCATCCAAAATGTATGCCGGGCCACAACCTGCACTCCTGCGGTATCTCCGCTGCCCTGAAAGCGGGAAGTAAGAGAAAGGGTTGAAATTGTAATAAGCTGGGAAAGGGTGAAAAGCATCCAAAATATATTGTGGGAAAGGGATAGGGCCGCCACTGCATTGGTCCCCAGCATGCCCACCCAAAAGAAATCAACCAACTCAAGCGATGTTTGAAATACCATGAACATCATTACCGGCCAGGATAACCGCCACAGGTCTCTGTAAATATTTTCTTTTTCCAGTGAAACCAGCTGCTGCATAAATCCTGCTTCCTTTCCGTCTCGGTTTTAATGTTCTATACCTGCACTGTTTATCCCTTTTGTTGACCACCTTTATAATACTGCCATACTTGGGTTCACCCGGCAAGAATAAATGCCAAAAAGTCAGCTTCGGGCACTGACAGTCAAGCTTCTACTCATTAATATCCTGCCTGACGGCGAAATATTTTATGCTCCAGTGGATGAATCGGCGGAGGGATACACCAACTACGATCTCCCTGCCATTTACCAAGGCAAAGAAGTGGACAATATCTATTTGGAATTTAAAAAAGGTGAAGTGGTCAAGTCGAATGCAGCGAAAAACCTTGATTTGTTGGAAAACGTACTACAGCCTGATGCCGGTTCCCGCCGAATCGGTGAGTTTGGCATCGCTACCAGTTACGGCATTACCAGGTTTTCGAAGGATATCCTTTTTGATGAAAAAGTGGCGGCACTTTTCACCCGGTCCTGGGACGTGCCTACCCCCGGGGAGGGGGTAAAAATGAACCCGCCATTCACTGGGACATGGTAAAAGATTTGCCTTCAGGGGAGATCTACCCGGATGGGAAACTGGTCCAAGAAAAAGAGAGTTTAAAATCTAGCATCCTGCAGGCAAAAATAGGCTTACAGCTTTTTACAGCAACAAGGCCTGCTGCTTACTTCCTTATATTCTGACTTACTCCTGCAACCTGTTTTCCTGGCAGAATATTACTGCATAGATCTCAAGGGAGCAGACCGGCAGAATGAGTTAGCCAACCTGCTCCCCATAAAAAGCTTTAGTGAAGCTCTTCTTCACCGCCGTCACGGGTAATTATATCCTGGTAATCATAAGTAAACTCTATCAGCTTGGTGGCCATGTAGATCGGAGCTTGAAACCTTAAAGCCAGAGCGATCCCGTCGCTGGGCCTGGAGTCAACAATAATGGTCTCATTGTTCTGTAGAAAATATACTTCGGCGTAAAAAGTGCTTTCCTTTATGTCGGTAATAACTACTTTTTCCATCGATCCGCCAAGGTTTTCACAGGTAGATTTTAAAAGGTCGTGGGTCAGCGGACGGGGCGGTGTCTCACCCTGCAAGACCAGAGCTATGGCCTGGGCTTCAAGAGGGCCGATTGAAATCGGCAGGACTTTCTTTTCTTCTTCGTCCATCAATAAGACCAGGAAATTGCCCCCCTGATCGGCTGTTACCGTTTTAACCTCCATCTTGATCACGTTATACATCCCCTCTCAGCTCACTTTATTGTATTTTATCATAGATTAAAAGCAGGTTAAACCGCCGAACCGACTGACGTCGCTTTCGGATTTCGGTGTTGCCATCTTTATTGCACATAGATGGTCTCTTTTATGTTATGATGCTAGGTAATAATCGGCTTTTAATTTTATCTGGCAAAGGAGTTTTGTTTATGCATCACATTAAAATTGTAAGTGACAGTACTGCTGATCTTTCAGCAGAGCAAGTCAACAGGTATGGCATTAAGGTAGTGCCAATTATGGTCACCTTCGGTTCTGAATCATTTGCCGACGGGGTCGACCTTACTGCGGAAGAATTTTACGAACGGCTCACAGCAAGCAGTGATCTGCCGAAAACCTCCCAGCCTTCACCGGAAGCTTTCCGCTCCGCCTATGAAGAGCTGGCTGCAGAAGATGAAACCATCCTCAGCATTCACATATCAGGGAAACTGAGCGGAACTTTGAATTCCGCCGAAACAGCATCGCAAATGGTCGCACCCAGGGTTATCCCCGTCGACACCAAAACTGCCTCCCAGGGAATCGGCAGAACCGCCCTGGTGGCTGCAGAGGCAGCCGGTAGAAGTATGGCGCTCGATGAAATTCTCAACCTGGTCTATAAATCGATCGAACACACTTTCAGCGCTTTCTCCGTGGACACGCTCGAATTTCTACAGAGAAACGGGCGTATCGGCAAAGCGGCCTCACTCCTGGGCACTCTCCTGCAGATCAGGCCAATTCTTTACGCCGACGAGGAAGGAATGGTCGCCCCTTATGACAAAGTAAGGGGGCGCTCGAAAGTAATCCCCAGCCTGGTCGGCGGGGCTTTAAAAAATGTCAGCCCGGACAGCCCGGTTAACCTGTCAATTGTGCACACCGGGGCTGAAGAAAATGCGCAAAAGCTCCTGGAAGAAATGCGGAAAAATTACGAAATTGCAGACCTGCATATCGGGATGGTGGGACCGGCAATCGGCGCCCACATCGGCCCCGGAGCAGTCGGCCTGATGATCCAACCATCTCTCGACACTTTGATTAAATTATAAGGCTGCCGCCGTAAAAGTTTTATTACCGACAGAACCCGGTACTTAATCCCGATCATATGGAAGAGTAAATATGCAAACCGACAGCAAACAGACTTTAGCGGCGACCGGAGAGCAACCGCATTTTGCGGCTACAATTGAGGCAATATTGACATGTGCGCAAATTTTTTATAAAATAAGAATGCAGTATCTTAAACCTTGAAAGGAGGACTACCGTGAACAGCGTTTTTAAAGTTGTTGAGATTATCGGCACAAGTGATAAGTCGTGGGAGGACGCAGCCCGGGGAGCAGTGGAAACCGCCTCAAAAACTTTAAGGGATCTGCGGGTTGCCGAAGTAAAAGAACTGGACCTTAGAATCGAGGAAGGCACTCTTGTTTTTAGAGTAAAACTGAACCTTTCCTTCAAGTACGAAGAATAAATCACCGGCAAGTGTGCATGTATCTTTAAGATATGCAAGAAAGCGGCACTTTACCAGACTGCCGTTTTCTTGCATTCAGAATATCGCAGCACTCCTTTTTGCATTCATTCTCATTATTTGTTATTATATTCACAGGTTGAATGGTTAATAATCAAGCAATTTTACTTTTTGCTTAAAATTAAAGCCATTACTACAATAAAGGCTATTATTTTTTTGCTCTTAAGATTTATGCATTTTATTGAAAGCTGCCGTGCAAAAAAACGCAGAAACATCTACAGGGAATACGGATATATGAGGTGAGTTTAAATTGAACCTAACCGAGTTCGGTCTTCTGGTTAAAACTCTCCGCAACAGCAGTTTTGATGAATACGGCAACCGCTGGACCCGGGAAAACCTGAGCAGGGCCGTCCATTTAAGCGCCGATCAGCTGGGAAGGCTGGAAAGAGGCGAACGGAAATACCTGGACAACCAGACCCTCCAGCTTTTGGCTGATTGTTTCAACCTTACCAACCTGGAACGGAAAGAATTTTATCTCGCCGCTGTGGGGCTTTCAGATAATGAGCTGTACGCCCGGCTGGAACCCGACATTCAGCTGAACAAGCTTATATCCACTCTGGAGAGCCTCAATATACCCGGTTTTATAATTGATGTTTATGCCGACATTATAGCTGCAAACAAAGCGGTCATAAACTTGATGTGCCTGACTCCTGATATAATCAATTATGCCCGGACCATCCCCGCAGGGTTCAACCTCATCAACTATATCTATTCTTCCAGCTTCGGCTGCAAAGAAATTTTCGGACCCCTCTGGAGAGAAATGGCCACCATCGAGGTTCTTCTTTTCCGCCGTTCTTCCCTGCGCTACCGGCATACCGAATATTTCAGCTATCTGCTGAAAGCCCTGCTTAAAGAAAAGGAATTTGACATCGACTGGTATTCCAGCCATAGAAACACAGACCACTATGATTTAACCTACGAACGCTTCGTTTACGACCATCCCCGCTACGGCCCGCTTAATTACACTGCGACGGAGACTGTGGTCAACAGTAAAAAAGGCGATCTCTACCTGGTCCTTTATAATCCAGCCGATTCGGAAACCGAAACCGTCTTCTCCGGATTGAGAGGGACAGGAGACAACACCGTCCAGAAGCTGGCCGGCTGGCCGGAAAAATCCATGATTTAACCGCTCTGCACCCTGTTTTATATTAAATTTCTGTCAGCAGTTCCTTGATGCAACCTTCTATTGTTTCCACATAAAGATCTACTTCTTCATCAACAGTTGAAGGTGAAATTAGGGCCATGTCGTGCACCGGAGAAAGCAGGATTCCCCGATTGGTGCAGTAGAGGTGGAAAAGCGCCTCGAGCGGACCGGTAAGCCCTTCGGTGAGCAAGTCTACCGCATTATAATCAACTTCCTCTTTAATCGTGTCCATACCGCAGCGGGGCTGCTCGGGCAAAAACCGGAATTCTACCCGGCAGCCGATGCGGGCTACGTACCAGGGCAGTTCATACCTGGCAATAACCGCGGCGATAGAGTTTTCCATTTTTTCAGCCAGGGGGATCATGTAATCAAATGATTCCCTGGTAAGCAGGGAGTTGAGAGTCGCTTTAATCGCTGCGACAGCCGCCGGGTTGCCGGACAGGGTTCCGCCAAAACCAAAGAAATTATGCCAGGGCACCCGTTTCCCCAGGACTTGGGCAATCTCCCGGTTAAAACCCAGCACAGCGGCCGGATAGCCGCCGGCAATCGGTTTGCCCAGGACAAAAATATCCGGTTTCAGGTTCAGTTCGCCGGTCATGCCGCTCGGCCCGCCACAGATTGAGTGAGTTTCGTCAATCAACAGGTAGCTACCGTATTTGCGGGTAAGGCTGCGCAAAGCTTCATGAAAACCCGGTTCCGGGTGTATAATGCCCACGTTGGTCATCACCGGTTCGGTAATCACACAGGCAACATCTCCCGGAGAAAGAGCTTCTTCCAGGGCATCGGTATCATTAAACTCTACTATGCGGGTCATTTTGGCGGGATCTTCGACCAGCGGCCCCATACTGCCGGGTATGTGCATCAGGTTGCCGAAAAAATCGACGACCAGGGTTTCATCAACGCTGCCATGGTAGCTGGCATTAAAAGCCAGCACCAAACGGCGGCCGGTCAGTTCGCGGGCCACCTTTAAAGCCATGCGGTTGGCATCCGAAGCAGTCATCAGGATTTGCCAGTAGGGTAGTCCGAACCGTTCACTCAGTTCACGGCCAACCCAAATGCTGTCTTCATTGGGCAGCAAGGTGGTGATTCCTTTTTTCATCTGCTCATACAGCGGTCCCAATAACTGCGGCGGCGAATGGCCCAAAAGAGCACCGGTATCACCCAGGCAGAAGTCGGTATATTCGTTGTCGTCCACATCGATCAGGCGCGCACCGCGGGCTTCCTTGACAAACACCGGAAAATAACCGGGCCATATTCTCATCCAGCTCATTGGCACCCCGTCGACATAGAAACCACAAGCCTCTTCATAGAGGGCTTTTGAACCGGGGCACCGCAGATTATAGCGCTCCTCTTCCCGGGCAAGCAGTTCTCTGACCCTGTCCAGTGTAATTTTAGCCACCGGGACAACCTCCTTAAAAGTGATAACATGCACTTACTTCTTTTACTATTTTCAATATATAAAACATTGCTCCTGCACTTTCATGAAACTTTGTTAAAAAACTTCCACTAAAAAATGATTTTGACAAATTTAGAGCCAGAAGATAGAATATCAGTGAAATATTCTATAGTTGAAATCAACATAGTATTATTTGCTCTATATTATGTCCAGAGGAGGTTAACGTTAATGCATTTATCAACAAAAGTGCGTTATGCAGCCAGGGCGATGATTGAGCTGACCCTCAACTATAAGGAGGAGCCTGTCCAGTTAAACGATATTGCCTGCAAGCAAGAAATTTCTGTAAAGTACCTGGAGCAGATCATGGCGCCTCTAAGAGCACGCGGGTTTGTGCGCACCCAGAAAGGAAGCCGCGGCGGTTATCACCTGGCCGTTAAGCCGGAAGATTTGACTTTATATGATATTGTTGAAAGCGTTGAAGGCTCGATGGCTCCGGCTGCCTGCATCGATGATGAGGAATCATGTAATAGAGCCAATGTTTGCGTCACCCGGTCGGTGTGGGAAAGTATAAAGAATGAGGTAATCAATGTCCTTAAATCTAAAACCCTGGCCGATCTGGCAGCCGAACAGAAACAACTGTATGCCGGGCATTAAGCTGTAAACAAACAACCGCACAGTCCTCTTTTCAGTGTTGTTTAGTTGTTTGCAGAATGAGTGCGGTATCCTTTTTCGTTTAATAATTCCAGGGCTTTTTCCTGCTGATCTTTACTTCTAAAACCAAGGCGGATGCTGCCTCCTGCCAGTTCCCGCACATGTAAAATCTCGATAGCATCAATGTTGATCCCCGCTTCACCGAGCAGGCCGGCCAGACGGCCGATAACCCCCGGTGTGTCGCGGACAAGGACAATCACTTCAAAAAGCTCG
Source organism: Syntrophomonadaceae bacterium (assembly GCA_003551865.1). The sequence goes on along the minus strand of PUNU01000086.1, from coordinate 1,413 downwards.
GGCAGGATACCGCGGCCGCGGTGGGGAATGCTGCTGCGGTAATCACGGGCTTCTCTCAGGTATTCTTCAATGGCCTCCGCATTGCTTTCGGACAGGTATTGATCCAGAAACTCGATACTCCTTTTAAATGTATCAAGAGCACTCCTAAGGGCTTCACGATTGCTGATACAAATATCGCGCCACACCTCGGGATTGGCAAGAGCAATCCTGGTGCTGTCACGAAATCCGCCGGCTGCCATGGTGCGCACGAGTTCCATATCCCCGCTGCCGGCCACACTCTGCACTAATGCAGAAGCCGCCAGGTGGGGCAGGTGGCTGACAGAAGCGACAACCCTGTCGTGAGTTTCAGGTTCCAGCAGCAGGGGCTGGGCTCCCGCTTCTTCAAGCATCCCGGTTAATTTGCCGATCATCTCAGAGGGTGTATTGTACCCGGGAGTCAACACATAAATTGCATTTTCAAGCAGGGCCGGATCGGCTCCTTTAATACCGCTTTCCTCTGAACCGGCCATCGGGTGCCCACCAATAAAATAGACTGAATCAGGTAAAATCGGCTCAACCGTTTCCATGATTCGGCTCTTGGTACTGCCGACATCGGTTATCAAAGCTCCCGCTTCAACAGCCGGTAGAATTTCTTTTAAAAGCTCAACTGTACTGAGTACAGGCACGGCCAGGACCACCAGGTCCGCTCCCTGCACGGCATCCAAGGCGACATCGGCCTTTTCATCCACCGCACCCCGTTTCACTGCCTGCTCACGGGCTTCAGAATCGCGATCCCAACCGACAATCTTTTCCACCAGCTGCTTTTCCCGCAGGGCAATACCGATACTTCCACCGATTAAACCGGTGCCGAGAAGGGCAGCTTTTTTGAAATAATAACCACCACTAGATGAGCCTGCCGACACTTAACGCCACTCCTTTTAGATCTTTAAAAAGCTCCCGGAATTGATCCGGTGTAAGCGATTGAGGCCCGTCTGAAAGCGCTTCCTGGGGATTGGGGTGCACTTCGATCATCAAGCCGTCCGCCCCGGCTGCCAGGGCGGCCTTGCTCATCGCCGGAACAAGACCTGATATGCCGGTGCCGTGGCTGGGATCGACAATAACCGGCAGGTGGCTCAGCTGTTTGGCCAGGGGCACGGCACTTAAATCCAGGGTATTCCGCGTATAAGGTTCAAATGTGCGAATGCCTCTTTCGCAGAGGATTACTTGATAGTTACCCCCGCTTAAAATATATTCAGCCGCCATCAGCCACTCTTCGATGGTTGCCGACAGGCCTCTTTTCAGCAAAACCGGCTTGCGGATCTTGCCAAGCTCACGGAGCAGATAGTAGTTCTGCATATTTCTGGCCCCAACCTGCAGGATATCCGCACATTCGGCCACATCTTTGACAGTAAATTGATCCATTACCTCGGTAAT
>PUNU01000081.1 GCA_003551865.1 Syntrophomonadaceae bacterium | reverse complement strand
CGATGACCTTACCCAGAGGCAGGATCAGCCCATGGTCCACACCACAGATATTCCTTTTGATTTAAATGACAGGCACGTAGTTATGGTCGATGACGTGCTCTATACCGGGCGCACCACGCGGGCGGCCATGGACGCACTGATCGATCTCGGACGCCCGGCCAGTATACAGCTGGCCGTGCTGATCGATCGCGGGCACCGGGAACTGCCGATCAGGGCCGATTATGTTGGGAAAAATGTACCCACTTCACGCAGTGAATTAATAGAGGTTAAAGTGAAAGAAATAGACGATGCGGACAGTGTGGAGATTTTGGAAGAGAGTATTTAACAAATGCGGGCAGATAATAAAGCCCTTAATGAGGAGGTTTTTTTACAGGTGCAAGCTTTAAGGCGCAAAGATATCCTTGGCCTGGAAGAGATGTCTGCCGAAGAAATCACTTTTATCCTGGAAACCGCCCGCTCGATGCAGGAAATAATCCAGCGTCCGATCAAGAAGGTGCCGACCCTGCGGGGCAGGCCTGTTTTAAACCTGTTTTATGAGCCCAGCACCAGGACCAAGGCCAGTTTTGAGCTGGCCCAGAAATACATGAGTGCCGATTCAGTTAGCGTGGCCGGGACTTCATCCAGCCTGGTCAAAGGTGAGACCCTGAAAGACACGGTTCGTAATGTAGAGGTGATGGGAGTTGAATGTGTGATTATGAGACACCCCGTTTCCGGTTCCACCCATTACCTGGCCCGCAATGTGGAAGCTTCGGTTATCAATGCCGGCGACGGAATGCACGAACATCCCACCCAGGGTCTGCTGGATATGCTAACAATTTGGGAGAAGAAGGGCCGCCTGGAAGAACTGAAAGTGGTAATCGTCGGCGATGTGCGGCACAGCCGGGTTGCCCGCTCAAATATCTGGGGACTTAAAAAAATGGGTGCCGAAGTCGTTGTGGCCGGCCCGCCGACCCTGATGCCCCCGGACCTCGGTGCTTTCGATGTAAAAGCGTTTACCTGCATCGAGGAGGCGGTTGAGGAAGCTGATGTAATTATGGCTCTGCGTTTGCAAAAAGAACGCCAGGAAAGCGGCCTGTTTCCGAGCCTGCGCGAATATGCGGAGCTTTACGGGTTGACGCTGAAGAGGGTGGCGCCGGCCAAAGACGATGTCCTGATAATGCACCCCGGACCGATTAACCGGGGAATTGAAATCAGTTCGGAGCTGGCCGACGGTCCCGGGTCGGTTGTTCTGGACCAGGTGACTGCCGGAGTAGCCGTGCGGATGGCTCTCCTTTATCTCTTGCTGGGAGGGACTAAAGAATAATGCAACCACTGTTTATAAAAGGGGGAAGGGTGATCGATCCTTCCCAAAATCTCGATGACCGGGCGGATCTGCTCGTGTCTGACGGTACTGTCGAAGCGGTGAAAAAGGATTTAAAGCAGCCTGAAGGAGCGGCTGTGATCGAAGCCGATGAGATGGTCATTGTCCCGGGGCTGATTGATATGCATGTTCACCTGCGTGATCCCGGCCAGGAGTACAAGGAAGATATATTTTCCGGCTCGCTTGCCGCGGCCGCAGGCGGATTTACCGCGGTGACGGCAATGGCCAACACCGACCCGGTGGGGGACGATCCTTCGGTAATCCGTTATGTCCGGGACCGCGCCGGGCAAGCCGCAGTCCGGGTTTATCCGGTTGGGGCTGTGACCAAGGAGCTTAAAGGCGAAGAGATGGCCGAAATGGGGCGCATTAAGAAAGCCGGGGCGGTTGCTTTTTCAGACGACGGCAGACCCCTGGTTAACGGAACCCTGATGCGCAATGCCCTGCAGTACGCCACCGGTCTTGATACCCTGCTGATTGTCCATGAAGAAGATCCCCTGCTTGCCGCGGGGGGAGTGATGCATGAGGGCGCGGTCTCATCGGTGCTCGGGCTGAAGGGTATTGCGGCGGAAGCGGAAGAAGCGATGATCACCCGGGATCTTTTACTGCTTAAACTTACCGGTGGACGCCTGCATGTGGCTCACCTGTCGACAGCCGGTTCCGTTGAACTTATACGGAAAGCCAGGGAAGAGGGGCTGGCGGTAACGGCCGAGGTCACTCCCCATCACCTTTTGCTGACCGACCGCATGGTGAAAAACTCGGGCTACAGCACCAATACCAAGGTAAAACCGCCTCTCAGGTCGGAAAAGGACCGGCAGGCTTTATGGGAGGGTTTATTTGACGGGACCATTGATGCCGTGGCCACCGATCACGCACCCCATCATCCTGACGACAAAGATATGGAATTCGATTTTGCTCCCTTCGGCATAGCCGGCCTCGAAGCGGCCCTGCCTCTATTACTCAATGAAGCCGCTTCCGGGAGGAGCAAAAAGCTTACATTAAACCTCCTGGTGGAAAAGTTGAGCATCGCCCCGGCCCGGATTTTGGGAGTACCCGGAGGAACTCTTAAGGAGGGCAGTCCGGCTGACATAACGATCATCGATCCCCACAAAATTTTTACGGTAAATCCCGAAACCTGGCACTCGAAATCACGCAACACTCCTTTTGGGGGGCGCCGCCTTACCGGGGCGCCGGTTTACACTATTGTCGGCGGAAAAATTGTGATGAAAGAAGGCGTGGTGGTTGACGGTGAGCGAGCAAAATAAACTTTATCCGGTGCAGTGTCCGGTAACCGATCGGCAGATTGTTGCCCCGGGTTACTGCCGGCTGGCTCTCCATGCTCCGGCTGTTGTTCGGGAGGCCCGGCCGGGACAGTTTGTGATGGTTTATATGCCCGCGGAATACCCGGGCATGCTGCCCCGGCCATTTAGCATTTATGCGGTGAACAGGGCCGGGGGGGAACTGGTTTTATTCTTTGAAATAAAAGGCCGGGGCACTGAACTGCTGGCCGCTTCAAGATCCGGTTTTACCTGGAAACTGCTTGGTCCCCTGGGAACCGGGTTTCCTGTACCTCCGCCCGGGTCTCTGCTGGTTGCGGGCGGTATGGGCATAGCACCGCTGGTCTTTTTAGCTGCAGTGACAGACAGGCCCCGTATCCTCATTTACGGGGCGCCCACGGCCGACCGGCTGATCTGCCCTTCCCTCGATCTTGCACTGCCCGGTCTGACCCTGATTGAGGTTACCGAAGACGGCAGCCGGGGAGAAAAAGGAACCGCCTCCGACGTGTGCCGGGGCTTAATGGCCGGAGCTGGTGCCGTTTTTGCCTGCGGCCCGAAACAAATGCTCGCTTCGGTTGCTTCCATGGGCAGGCGCTACGGCGTTAAAACCCGGGTTTCCCTGGAGGAGCGGATGGCCTGCGGTATTGGCGCCTGCCTGGGCTGTGCCGTGCCCGGCGCAGACGGCTACAGGCGCGTGTGCCGTGACGGCCCGGTTTTTCCGGCAGAGGAGGTGGACCTTAATGGATGAACCTTGTTTGAACGTTAATTTGGCCGGCATTGAGCTTAAAACCCCTGTTCTTGCTGCTTCAGGTCCCTTTGGCTACGGCCGTGAGTACAAGGAGTTAGTTGATTTTAAAGCCTTTGGCGGCATTATCGTAAAAGGGGTTTCCGCCGAGCCGTGGAAAGGCAATCCCCCACCGCGGCTGGCCGAAACAGCCTGCGGCCTATTAAATGCAATCGGCCTGCAGAACCCGGGCCTGGCCTATTTTCTTGAGCAGGAGCTGCCCTTTTTAAAGGGATTGGAACCGCGCATCATAGTCAACATCGTCGGCTGCAGTGTTGAAGAGTATGTTCGTGTCGCTTCCGCCCTGGATGGCAGGCCGGGAGTGGACGGCCTTGAAATAAACATTTCCTGCCCCAACCTGAAAGCCGGTGGGTTGGCTTTTGGCACTGAACCGGCTGCGGCGGCCGAAGTGGTCGGGGCGGTTCGCCGGCAGACGGAACTGCCTCTGCTGGTCAAGCTTTCTCCCAATGTTGACGATATCAAGGTAATCGCCCGTGCCGTCGAAGATGCCGGGGCCGACGGTATTTCTCTGATCAATACTATTTCGGGGATGTTGATTGACATCGAAAGCAGAAAACCGCTGCTGGGCGCTGTCTTCGGGGGGCTTTCCGGCCCGGCGGTTATGCCTGTAGCTTTGAAAATGGTCTGGCAAACGGCGGAGGCGGTTAATATTCCCCTTCTCGGCATGGGGGGAATTACCAGTGCCGAAGACGCCCTCCAGTTTGTTATGGCCGGGGCCAGGGCTGTTGCCGTAGGCAGCGGGATTTTTTATAATCCGGGACTGCCTGCGGATATTAACCGGGGAATTAAAGATTATCTGGCGGCGCATAACCTTTCGGAACTAAAGGCTTTAGAGGGCATAGCCCGGAAAGGGATTAACTATAATGACAACCAAAAATAGAGCAGATCGGCTGATTGTCGCCCTTGATTATTCCGAACCGGAACGGGCCCGGGAACTTGTTTCAAAGCTGGGTCCGCTGGGCGTGGGTTTCAAAGCCGGGTTGGAGCTTTTCATGGCCGGCGGCCCTTCCCTGGTGGCCGATCTCGCTTTGCGCTGCAGGCTGTTTTTGGATTTAAAGTTTCATGATATTCCCAGCACCACCGCTTCTGCGGTAAAAGCGGCCGCTCTGCTCAATGTGTGGATGATTAACGTTCATGCCGCAGGCGGCGGAAAGATGATGGCCGCCGCCCGGGAAACCCTGGCTGACATAAAAAACCGGCCGCTTCTGACGGCTGTTACCGTGCTGACGAGCATGGATGACAGCCGGCTGGCCGAAACGGGATCTTCAGGCGGTGTCGCCGAAAGGGTGCGCCTGCTTTCCAGGCTGGCTGCTGACTGCGGGCTCGACGGGGTGGTCTGTTCGCCGCTGGAAATAAGGGCGGTAAAAAAAGCGGTGTCCCCTTCTTTTATTACCGTCACCCCCGGGATCAGGCCGGCGGGGGCGGCCGGAAACGACCAGTCCCGTATCGCCGCTCCGGCGGAAGTCGTTCGGGCCGGGGGGGACTACCTGGTGGTAGGTCGCCCGGTTACCGGGGCTGCCGATCCTGCTGGAGCAGTGCGCAAAATACTTGAAGAGATGGGAACAGTGAAATGAAAGAAATCAAGATTATCGACCTGTTAAAGGAAACCGGCGTGATCCTGGAGGGCCATTTTTTGCTAACTTCAGGCAGGCACAGCGCACGTTTTTTGCAGTGTGCCCGCCTTTTGCAGTACCCCGGTTATGCCGAAACCGTTTGCCGTTTAATGGCCGAACCTTTTCAAGATCAGGGCATTGAAACTGTGATCGGTCCGGCTATGGGGGGAGTGCTTCTATCTTACGAGACAGCGCGTGCCCTGGGGGCCAGGGCCATTTATGCCGAGCCTTCGGAAGAAAAAATGGTCCTGCGGCGCGGTTTCCGGGTGGGATGCGGTGAAAAAGTCCTGGTAGTGGAGGACGCGGTCACCACCGGTGGATCTGTAAAAAAGGTCCTGGAACTTCTATACAATGTTGGGGCCGAGGTGGCCGGAGTTTCGGTTATGGTCGACAGGACAGCCGGCACTCTTGATTTTGGAGTGCCCACCAGGTCACTGCTGACTATGGAAATAGAATCTTTTGACCCGGAGAACTGTCCCCTTTGCCGGCGGGGAATTCCCCTGCAGAAACCAAAAAACTAACCGTTTAGCAGCGATCAGACTTAAGGTCAGATGGTGGCACCAGGTGGGTGCGGGCAGAAGGCCGGGTCAGGGCCGAAAGGCTAAAAACTGCCGGGAAACCGGCCAGGAGCAGGGTTTTCTTTTCTTCCGGCATTGTTTCCCAGAAACCACGGTAGATACTGCTCAACGCCCTCCGCAGGTCCGGACGGGGCATACTAAGCGTTAGACGGCCGTTTTCATCGACCACGAACAGCATTTCACCTTCATTTTCCAGGGCATTGTCAGGCTTACCTTCATAATGGAGCCAGATATGGGTAAAAGATACTCGTTTTTCATAAGGGATCTCCAGTTCCTCCATCAAGGAAGCAAAAAGCAGGTAACGGGATTTACAGTCGCCGGTCCCGTTCCGGAGGGCTTCCCCAAGGGTGGGGAAATACCACGGCATGCCGTACACTTCCCAATCGTGGCGGTAGGGCATTTCTGTATAGACAAAAACCTTGATTTCACAGGGAGAACGATCTGTAAGGCCCAGGGCGATTTCGGATATTTGGGGGGCCGTCACCGGCGGATTGATCAACCTGTAAACGCTGGCCGTCAAATGCCCGGGGTTCGGATAAAGCACCAGTAAAAACCATGCCGCCAGGAACGACAACATGAGAAACCATCTTTGTTTGTTGGTTTTAAGTGGCATTACCTTTCCTCTTGCCGGCCTATAGAAAATAGCGGGACTTTTTTTTCTACATAATATAATATATGGGAAATTTACAGCTAATGCAACACCGGAAAAGAACGTTTTGCACCTGGTTTCTCAGTTTTTCTTGCTCTCTTTCCCGCTTGCGTGAAGTTTGTAATCCGGACAACTTTTTTATACAATGTTGTTAATAAAGTTTTTACAGTTCCGACCAGAGCCCGAGGAGGGAAAACAGATGAAAGCGCGCCTGGTTTTGCTGTTTATGATCGCACTGATCGCCGTTACCGTTTATTTTTGGGCGGATACCGTCGATTTGGTTCCGGCCGATATTTCTATACTCAGGGATACCGGCCTGCTGTTTGGCGCGGTTGGGCTGGTTTTTATTTTCTTTCAGTTTGTTTTTGTTTCGCGTATTAAAGTGATTGAATCCGGCTTTGGCCTGGATCACATGCTGCGCTGGCACCGTTTATTCGGACGGGTAGGCCTGGGTTTTGTAACTCTGCATGCGCTTATGATCTTTGGCCATAGTCTTATTGCCTTCGGGACCTTTTTTACCAACCTGTTTATATGGCTGGGTCTGGCGGGTTTGCTGGGATTTATGATTACAGCATCACTTGCTTCTTTCCACCGGAAACTCGGTTTGCTGTATGAAACCTGGCGGAATATTCACCTGGCAAACTATATTTTGTTTCCGGTGGCCCTGGTCCATGTCTTTTACTTTTCCAACCCCGGTTCACTGCTTTATATATTGTGGCTGATCCTGGCTGTTTTGTTTGCTACTGTGGTAATCTACAGGGCAGCCCGCATCGCCGAAGTGCGCAGCAATCCCTATGAAGTTGTGGAAGTTAAACAGGAAGCGGAGGATATCTGGAGCCTGTTTTTTAAGGGGCGCCGGTTTAACTATAAGCCGGGGCAGTTCATGTTTATTCAGCTGCTGCGAGAGGGCAGGCTTTCCTCGCCCCACCCGTTTACCATTTCTTCACCACCCACCAGGGAACACCTTTCCATTACTCCAAAGGAGCTGGGCGATTTTACCTCGACCATCAAGGAGACCAGGACCGGGGATCTCGCTTTTATCGATGCTCCCTACGGGGTTTTTAGCTTTTTAAATTACAATTCCAGCGAACTGGTATTTATCGCCGGCGGCGTGGGTATCACCCCTTTTATAAGCATGCTGCGCTATATTTATGATCAGCAGCTTGACAGGAAAGTGACCCTTTTCTGGGCCAACCGCGGCGAGAAAAATCTCTGTTTTCGTGACGAACTGGCGGAGATGGAAAGGGAGATGCCAAAATTTTCGATGGTTCCGGTGATGTCCAATCAACCGGACTGGCCTGGAGTAAAGGGTCGTTTAAGCGGCAAAATAATCCTGGAACACCTGGGCGGCCTGGAGGATAAAACCTTTTATGTTTGCGGCCCGCCTGCTATGAGCAAGGCGATTATCGAACAGCTAAAAGAACTCAAGGTCCCTCCTCAGAAGATCAAAAGTGAGCTCTTTGAACTGTAGATATTAAGAGCCGGCAGCAATACTGTCTTTACAGGCGGAAAGGAGCACCGTCAATGGGCCTGATATTTTGCAGCGCCCGCTTAATTACCATTGATCCCCGCAACCCGGAAGCCCGTACTGTTGCCGTAAAGGCTCGCGAATTGCCGCGGCTGGCGATGACTCAGGTGTTTTAAACTTGAAAAGCGGCTATACAAAAATGATTGATTTGAAAGGGCGGACCTTTTTCCGGTTTTAACGACAGCCACCTTCAGGCTTCGATAGAAAGGATTGAGCGCAATCAAACATTTTACCGCTCTGGGCAGGCCGATTGTTTTTGACAGCATTACCAACCGCCTGATCGCATATATAACTCTGGCAGTGCTGGCTGTTGCCTTTATTTACCAGGTGCGCACTGCCGTGCCTACCCTGGAAGCCCTGGCAAGTTCTGCAGGGTTGGCCTTTGCCGTCTTTCTTACCTGGGCTATAGGCCGGGAAATTGATCCCGCTTATGATTGGTCGGCTTTTATTGCTCTGCCGGCAACAGTCGCGGGGTTATTTATTTTAGGCCCGGCCGGGGTGCTGCCCCTTTTTTTTATTTTACTTTTTAGCCGGATCGTCAACGGGACCACCGGGGTTCAAGCTAAAATTGGCGATTCGCTCCTGCTGATCATTTTGGCGGTGCTGCTTTTTACAAACGAAACTATCAGTGCTCCGCTGATCCTGGCCGCGGTTTTTTTCTTCGACGCTCTTTGCGAACCGCCCAACCGTAAACAATATGCTTTTGCAGTGGTCGCCCTGGTCACATTTTTTGCCGCCCTGTTTATGCTTGACGAGGCCCGCGTTGCTGTTGAGATGGTACATCCGGTGGCAGTAGCAACCCTGGCGGTTCTGGGGGCGGCGGTTTTAATTGTTTTGAAGCTATCCGCTCAAAGCACTGTATTTGACGATAAAAATCAGGCAGCAATCCCGAAAACCCGGGTGCACCTGGCCCGGTTAATACCTGCAGTATTTATTGCCGGGGAATTTCTTCTGCAGGGAGATAGGGCCCTTGGTTTTTTCTATCCAGCTATTTTTGCCTACTGTGGCGTGGCTCTTTTTCACCTGGTCAGGGCCGGTAAAAACAGGAGGGCGGGCGAACCGGTATCTCCGGGAGCGGAAAAATGATTTAAAAGGGTAACGGCGGTGAAAACCGGGGAAGGCCTGCCCGCAGCTGATGAAAAAGGGTGTTTGCCGACCCGGAATTGAACTTTTTTGGAGGTCGTTTGAATGAATAAAAAGCTTTTTAAACGCTGCGGCTATGAATTTATCGATTGGCTGGCCGAGTATTTTGAAGAGGTGGAAAAATACCCGGTTTGTTCCACTGTTCGGCCCGGGGAGATAAAAAATGCCCTGCCGGGAAACCCACCTGTAGAAGGCGAACCGATGGCAAACATCTTCACCGATTTTAAAGAAACTATTATACCGGGAATAACTCACTGGCAGCATCCGGGCTGGTTTGCATATTTCCCGGCCAATAACAGCCCAGCTTCGGTGTTGGCTGAACTGCTTACCGCCGGCCTGGGAGCCCAGTGTATGAGCTGGCAGACCTCACCGGCGGCAACCGAGCTGGAGGAAGGGGTCATGGAATGGCTCAGGCAGATGATCGGTCTGCCCGAGGGCATGGCCGGGGTAATCCAGGACACCGCTTCTACCGCCACTTTGTGCGCTCTCCTCACTGCCAGGGAAAAAAATACCGGCTTTGAGGCAAATCTTGATGGAATGCGCCGGCCGCTGGTTGTCTACACGTCCGAAGAAGGGCATTCCAGTATCGACAAAGCGGTGAAGATCGCCGGTTACGGCAGTAAAAACCTGCGCCGCATCCCCACTGATCAAAGCTTTGCCCTGATCCCGGAGGAGTTGGAAAAGGCGGTTAAGGAGGACAAAAATAACGGCTTTCAGCCGGCCTGCGTGGTCGCTACGCTCGGCACTACATCTTCAGCGGCTGTGGATCCCCTTGAAGCAATCGGTGAAATTTGCCGCCGCCACGGGCTTTGGCTTCACGTTGATGCCGCATACGGCGGCACCGCCGCCCTGTTGGAGGAGAAAAAAGAGATGCTCAAAGGGGCCGATATGGTCGACTCTTTTGTCTTTAACCCCCACAAATGGATGCTGACTAATTTTGACTGCTCCGCCTATTTTGTCAAAGATGAAGAACTGCTCATCCGCACTTTTGAAATAAAGCCGGAGTATTTAAAAACCAGGCAGGATGCAGTGGTAAAAAATTTCAGGGACTGGGGAATTCAGCTCGGACGGCGCTTCAGGGCCCTGAAACTGTGGTTCGTTATTCGCTCCTACGGAGTAAAAGGTTTGCAGGAAACAGTGCGAGAACATCTGCGCCTGGCTCAAATGTTCAAAACGTGGGTGGAAGATGACAGCCGTTTCGAACTGTTGGCCCCGGTTAATTTCAGCCTGGTTTGTTTTCGCTTCAGGGAGAAGGGGGCTTCCGAGGAAGAACTGGCCCGTCTCAATGCAGACCTGCTTGAAAAGGTAAATGGATCAGGCCGGGTTTTCCTTACTCATACCTCTTTAAAAGGCCGCTATGCCATCCGTATGTCCATTGGGCAGCGTACCACAGCTGAAAGTCATGTCCGCGAAGCCTGGGAGCTGATCTGTGATAATGCTCCCGGGAGCAGTCAATAAGGAGCTTTACATAAAAATATGCAACTACTCAGCCTATTGTCTTTGTTGAGTGAAAAGCGTTGCCATGGGGACGGTTCGAGCGTTCCTGAGCGCAGCGAAGGCCGAAGGGAAAACGATGGAACCGTCCCCTATGGCATAGCGGG
>PUNU01000269.1 GCA_003551865.1 Syntrophomonadaceae bacterium | reverse complement strand
GTCTGACGCATTCCGCTTCCGGGCCGGTAAGCAGTTCAGGATCCAGCCTGGAATTGGCGCGTGTAAGGAATCCTTCTACATGAAAGATATCTTTAACTCCGATTAAGGCTCCAAACAGAGGGGGTCTCCCGGCCGGTTCCGGGTATGCCTTATAGAGCAGGTCTGCTTCCCTGAGCAGGCGCTCCCTGCGATCCGGTTCAGGTAAAAACGCTTCAACTTCCCGGTCAACCTGTTCAAGCCGATCGCAGGCGGTATTGATATATTCAGTCAAATCAAGGCTTCCATCAATTAATTCCCGGGTGATTTTTGCCAGGGGGGCGGGGGAAAGATACACTGAAAAACTCCTCCTTTTTCAAACGGCGATTAATTAAATTATAACTGATTCAAAGTCTGCATAACAGTTAAAAAAACAGGGTTTCGATCAGGTGGGCGACAAGACCGGCACAGATACAAAGCGGCAGGGCCAATCCCATGCGCAGGAGGCTAAACCGGAAACCCAGGAAACCGCTCTCAAATGGTATCCTTGAAAGGCCCAGCATTGTCCACCCGGCGATAAGAGCAATAGTGGTTCCCAGGCCTGCCCCGGAGTTATAAATAGTTGCGATGATCGGATAAGAGGCATAGGGGCCGAACGCCATCAGCATGCCGCCAACAGTACCGAATAGAATGCCCATAAAACCTGCTTCGCGGGCTAACCAGGCCCCGATAAACTCCTCTGGTATCAGCACCTCAAGCAGGCCTGCCAGCAGTAAAGCCAGCAGGATGACCGGCAGTGCGGCAGCCAGCTGCCTCAGCCCGGACCTGAAACCCTCCCAGTGCCTGCCGCTGCGCAGGTTGAGCAGAAAAAGAGCCGCGGCTAATATGGCAAAGACCACCGTAGGGACAGTCACGGCTGTTCATCACCATCCCAGTCGGTCCCGGCGACCCCCCGGGGGAAAAAGCGTTTGCCGATCAGCCCCATTACCAGCGGAACCGGCAAAGTTATCAAATTGCGCAGCAAGGCCAAACCGGGAGAAATCAGGCTGATTTCCAGGGGCAGGCGGGCAAAGTCATAGTTTTGCTTGCCGGCTACAAAAGCAAACAGCAGGTAAAAAGGAATGCCCTTATCTTTGAAGCCGGCCAAGAAGGGATAAAAAATATAGGGGCCGCCCGGGAATAAGCCTCCGGCAAGAGCGCTCAAAACGACACCTTTATTGCCCGAATATTTTTCCAGCCTGCTTTTGATTTTCTCAGAAGAAATTAACAGCTGCAGCTGGCCGATAACCAGAAAAGCCATGACAATCAGCAAAAATACATTGCCGGTGGTGCCGATGGCCCTGCTTAAACCTTCCACCACCAGGGCTTCCCCTCCGGCAAGGTAAGCAATCAGCAATAATATTATTACGGCCACGGAGAGGAACAGCGCAGTTTTTTTCATTCAATCTCCTCCGCTTCCTTCGTTCCGGTAAACTTTTTATGTGCATCCTTTTCGCCCTAAATTTAAACTAAAACGAAAACTGCTCACGGTTAAGCCTGCTTAAATATTCTTTCAGGTCCGGGGCCAGGTCCTCTCTTCTGAGGGCATATTCAATGTTCGCCTCCAGGTAGCCGAAGCGATCTCCGACATCATAACGCTTTCCTTCAAAAGTGTAAGCCCAGACAGGTGCTGCAAAAGCCAGGGTATTTAGAGCGTCGGTGAGCTGAATTTCACTGCCGGAGCCGGGCGGGGTTTTTTCCAGGATGGCGAATATATCCGGATCGATAACATAGCGGCCCAGGACGGCAAGGTCTGATTTGGCTTCAGTGCGCTTTGGTTTCTCCACCAGTTTTTTGACCCTGACCACGGGTCCGCTATCTCCGCCTGAATCAACATTGCCGTACTTGTGCACATGATCCCAGCCAACGTGCTGAACTCCCAAGACTGTACTGCCTTTTTCGGCGTATACCCCGGCCAGTTGGCCAATACAGGGCACCTGAGCATGTATTATGTCGTCACCGAGCAAAACCGCAAACGGTTCACTGCCGATAAATCGGCGGGCACAGAGTACGGCGTGACCCAAACCAAGCTGTTCTTTTTGACGAATGTAAAATATGTTGGCCAGTTCGCTGATCCGCTTGATATCTTCCAGTTCCTCGTTTTTTCCTTTACGCTCAAGGGCCGTTTCCAGCTCTAAGTTCCTGTCGAAGTGGTCTTCAATAGCCTGCTTGTTGCGGCCGGTGATGATCAATATATCTTCGATCCCGGCCCGGACCGCCTCTTCAACCACGTACTGGATCGTGGGTTTATCAACAACCGGCAGCATTTCTTTGGGCTGTGCTTTTGTCGCCGGTAAAAAGCGGGTTCCCAGGCCCGCCGCCGGAATGACCGCCTTTTTAATTGCCATAATATTTCTGCACACCTCCAAGCTTAATCTGCGGTATCAGGCGATGAAAAATTTATGCCCCTCCGGTTCAAACTATTTATTATAGATTTCTCTGGATCCACACTTTAATCCTTCTAACGAAGACAACATAAGCCGAAAGGCCATTCTTGCTTTATTAAAATGCGAACGCCTCGTTGTTTACGGAAACAGGAGGCCAAATACGGCTTTTTTATTGACTTTTCAAGGCAACTGACATACCATAATGGCAGGCAAATAATTATCTGGCGGGGGCTTGGACAAACCAGGCTGAGATACTCCCTTGGAAGACTGTGGGAGTGACCGATGAACCTGATCCGGGTAATACCGGCGAAGGGAGTATGCAGCGGCTAAAACCACCCCCGGAAGGGTGGTTTTGTTGTTTGTCAGGTTTACCGGTGATGATTAAATTAAATCGGCACAGCACTGCCGTCAAGGAGGTTTGAGTGATAGGGCTGTCCTGAAAAAGCTGTTCGTCATTTTATTGATCTGACGGTAAAACCGTCCGGGCAAATTATCGGCAACCATGCTGAAAAAGGAGGCAAATGAAAAACTCATGCTTAAGGCAGAAACCGTATGGCAGGATATTTCTTCTATAAGGGAACAAGTGCCCCTGGTCCACAACATAACCAATTACGTGGCCATGAATAACTCGGCCAATGCCCTGCTGGCCCTGGGGGCTTCGCCGGTTATGGCTCACGCCGAAAACGAAGTCGAAGATATGCTTCGTCTGGCCGGAGCCCTGGTCGTTAATATCGGCACCCTCAGTGATCCCTGGATTCGCGCAATGCGGAGGGCAATGGAAAAAGCTAAAACCCTGGGCGTCCCGATAGTTTTCGATCCTGTCGGGGCCGGGGCGACAGCTCTTCGCAACGACGCTGTAAACGATCTGCTCGCTTCGGCAGAGCCAACAATTATCCGCGGCAATGCTTCGGAGATCAATGCCGCAGCTGCTGCGGCTGCCACGACAAGGGGTGTAGACAGTACCGAATCTTCCGAAACAGCTGTCGATTCGGCCCGGCGCCTGGTCGAAACATATAAATCGGCGGTATGCATCAGCGGAGCCGTCGATATTATCCTGGACAAAGAGAGCCAGGTAAAAATTCATAACGGTCACCACCTGATGCCAAAAGTAACCGCCCTGGGCTGTACCGCCTCGGCCTTATGCGGCGCATTTGCGGCGGTCAACCGATCACCTCTGGAAGCCGCCGCCGGAGCGATGGCAGTGATGGGTGTGGCCGGGGAACTGGCGGCGGAATCAGACTTCTGCCGGGGACCGGGAAGTTTTCAAGCAGCATTTTTGGACGCACTTTACTCTGTCACCGAAGAGGATCTGAGCGAAAAACTCAGGGTGGGGCGATGAAGATCAGCGGGCTGTACCTGGTAACAGACAGAGATTTATGCCTTGGCCGCCCTTTAGAAGATGTGGTATATGATTGTGTCCGGGGAGGGGTAGCGGTGGTCCAGCTGCGTGAGAAAAATATCTCCACAAGGGCTTTTATCGAAGAAGCACTGCGCATTAAGGCCTTTCTTAAATCGCACAACGTGCCGCTGATCATAAACGACCGCATCGATGTTGCCAAGGCGGTGGACGCAGACGGTGTGCACATCGGCCAGGAAGACATGCCCTACCACATGGCCCGGGAACTGCTCGGACCGGAAGCAATTATCAGTTTGTCCGTTGAAAGTGAAGAACAGGTATACAAAGCAGAAGAATACGATGCAGATTACCTGGGAGTAAGCCCAATCTTTGAAACCCCGACCAAAACCGACACCAGGGGCAGCTGGGGCCTTTCCGGTTTGTCATGGGTGCGCCGGCACTCCAGCCACACCCTGGTGGCTATCGGCGGTTTGAACGAAACCAACACCGCCGAGGCGGTGGGTGCCGGGGCGGACGCGATTGCCGTGGTTTCAGCTCTTTGTTCCGCCCCTGACCCGCGTGCTGCAGCGGAAAAGTTAAGCTCGATTATCCGGTCCGCCCGTTTTAATGAAACCAATACTTAGGCCCCTGGCCAGCGGTGAGCCGCCGCACCGGCTTACAGTCGATCATGAGCCGTGAGAAGCAGGCTAACCGGTGGTGCCGGCCCTATCACCTTGGCCTGCGACGCTTCCTACCTGCAGGGCGTTTTTAAGCAGCACGATGAGAGCCAAGGCTCCAGTGTTGAAAACAACACTTAGATATAATAGGCAGAAGCACAACCGGTTTTTTTATCGGGGCTTTAGTTATTGCTGCAGCGATAAATAGAGGGGTAGAGTTTCATGAAAAAAACAGAGGCTAACAAAAAACGAAACAATCTTGTGATTATCGATTTTTCCGGGACTTTAAGCCTGGGAGCTGTCATGTTCAGCAGGGCCGGCAAACTCATGCAGGCTCTGCAGGAAAGCGGCCTTACCGAACTGGGCATAAAAAACCCCGATCTGTTTTGGAACGAACTGATCGGACCGACCTGGGAAGAAGGAAGCACGACTGCACAAGGTTATGTCAACACCCTGACCGAACGTCTCCGGGAATTGACCGCGAAACAACCGGAGCCGTCTTCAATATCTCGGGCGCGCAGTACCGTATCCAGATTTGCCGATGCCTACCTTGCACATTCCCGGATCGATTCCCGCTGGAAACCCGCCCTTGGTTTCCTAAAAAACCGGGATTCTACCGATACCGTGGTGGCCACGGATCACTACGCCGAAGCCACAGCCCATATTGTAAATGAGCTGGCTGCGCTGGGTTTCGCCGCTCGCTCTATCGGACAAAACCCCCGGGAAGGGGAAATTGCCGTAGCCAACTCGGCAGACCTGGGCTTTCACAAATCAAAAAAAGAGTTTTGGTCCGTCCTGAAATCAGCGCTGGGTGATAAGCGCTATAACCGCGTCCTGCTCATAGACGACTTTGGCTACAACGAGCAGGAAGAAGAGGTTTACGGCGATAAGCCGAAAGTCATGGCCCGAAGAGAAGACTCTGCCGGTATGCTCAAAGCGGTTTTTCAGGCGGAGCTTTACATATTTTCTTTTTTCTTGAAAGACCCCCGGGCTCAGACGGAAGATTTGGAAAAAGTTTACGGCAGTTTAATCGAGCAGGCTTATGCATTCCTGCAGAAACACTGCGTGTAACCACGAATGCCCGCTGCAGGATTCCCATAGGTAATAGAAGAAAATAGTGGAACAAGACCGGCAGCAATCCGGCCGGAGTTTTAAGAGGAGGTTTTTTTGATGAAAACCATGCAGGCGGCACAGTTGACTGAACCGGGCAAACCACTGGAACTGGTGGAAGTGCCGGTTCCCGAACCCGGCTTTGATGAAGTGCTGATCAGGGTAAAAGCGGCCGGTATTTGCAGTTCCGATATTCATTACCAGGACGGCCGCAGTGAGGTTACAAAACTGCCGATAACCCTGGGGCATGAAGTAGCCGGAGAAATTGTGGAGTGCGGTGAAAGCGTATGCGGCCTCAAACCGGGCGACCGGGTATGCCTGTTTTATCTGCTTACCTGCGGCAAATGCATGATGTGCTCTACGGGAAATGACAATTACTGCAGTGAGGCCAAAATGCTCGGTAAAAATATAGACGGCGGTTTCGCCGAGTACCTGGCGGTTCCCGCCCGCAATGCTTTTCTTTTCCCCGAGTCAATTCCCTTCTCCCATGCAGCCCTGCTGACCGATGCCGTCGCCACGCCATTTCACGGCTTAAGCAGGGCGGCTGTTCAAACCGGCGAAAACGTCCTGGTAATCGGCATCGGCGGACTCGGCCTGCATGCCGTGCAAATTGCCAGGTTAATGGGCGCAGGACGGGTAATCGCCGCGGATATATCCGATAAAAAACTGGAAATGGCCCTGGGGGCCGGAGCAACGGAAACTGTAAATTCCAGCAGGGAGAATCTCGAAAAAAGAGCGGCCGAGATAACCGGAAACCGCGGCGTTGATGTGGCCGCCGAATTAATCGGTTTGCCTCAAACGATCAAACAGGCAGTTAACTGTACCGGCCACGGCGGCCGCACTGTAATCGTCGGAATTTGCCCTGAAGAAATTACTTTGAACCCTTACCATGACCTTTTGCTTAAGGAGCGAACGATTATGGGCAGTGCCGATCAGAGCAGGGCCGATTTCCCGGTCATTATAGAGATGGCCGCTCAAAGAAGGCTGGATTTAAGCCAATCTGTCAGCCTTGAGCTGCCCCTGGAGCAGGTAAACCGGGGGCTTGACATGCTGAGGGAAAAAGAAAATGACCTGGTGCGGTTAGTGGTAAACTTCAATAAGTAAACCCGGATAGGGGGTTGCTATTAGGCCGCCGACCCTCCCTCACCGTCAAGTTATACGCCCATGCCCGACGCCTACAATCTAAAAGGAGACCCGTTACAAACAGCGTGTCCCCTTTCTCATCTTCCCGTTGAATTTTTAAAGGCAAATATGAACGTTTTTTAGCCTCAGCCCGGTTTATTCGGAACCGGTTTTTTGGTGCATGCTTGCACTCTCCTCCGGATCGATCAGGTCGGGAAATTTTTCCTTGATTTTTTGATCGATTTCCGTGGGGATAATCTGCCCGGGTGGCTCTTCGATCAGCTGGGAGGCCACTTCTTCAGCCCGTTTCCAGCTGTCTTTACTGCCGGCGTCAATCCACTGCTGGTAAGGCTGTCGGTCGCTGGCCCGGGGAGCAAAACTTTCCGTCCTCATATATCTTACCGTGTGTTCTTCGCTTAAGTAATTGCCTCCCGGCCCAACCTTGGCAATGATGTCATAAGCCAGGGTGTCTTCGTTTATTTCGATACCGCGCAGGGTGCGCAGGCAGCTGCCCACTATGTCATTATCAATTACGTACTGGGCATAGGACACAGTTAAAGCCCCGTCCAGCATGCCAAAAGCTTCGTGGATAAAGTTTCCACCGGAGAGGGCAGCCAGCATCGCCGTCGTGGCACTTTCATGGGCGGCCTGGGCATCAGGCAGCTTGGAGTCGGTGGTGCCCACGGTAAGATAGCAGGGAAGCCGGTAATAATGGGCCATCTGGGTAATTGCCGCATTCATCAATCCCGATTCGATACTGCCCATGAGAAAGGACATCGTGCGCATGTCCATAGTCAAAGGCACAGCGCTGTAGAAAACCGGGGTGCCCGGATTGACCAGCTGCGTAAGGATTACCCCCATCAGCGCTTCAGCATTCTGCTGAACAAGGGTGCCGGCCAGGGTGACCGGAGCGGTGGCTCCCGCCGCCGGGGCCGTGGAGGTAGCCAGAGGCAAACCGTAGCCTGCCACCTCCATGATATAATCGGCATGCTCGGGGCTGACCTTAAGCGGACTGGTGACGGAGGAAATGAAACCCATAATCGGCCTTCTCTGCAGGTTTTCCAGCCCACCGGCAATAATCGAGGCAATTTCGATCGAGTCCAACAAACCCTGTTTGCTGAAAATACCGCCCATTATCGGTTTGCTTGTATTGGACAGGCCCTGGTATTTTGTATTGATATCGAGCGTATCAATATTGATGTCATGCGGGTAAAGCGGGTTGATGAAAAAGTCCAGATACTCCAGCCGATCGGCAAGCCTGGCAAAATCGGCAATGTCTTTCAGCCTGCCGGGTCTCTTGTTGCGGGCCAGATCAAGGACGTAAAGGGCCAGGCCGCCTGTACCAAAATGGACTCTTTTCCCACCAACGGTAATATCCTTGCCTTCTTCACGACCGTGAAAAACAAATTCCGCCGGGGCCTGTTTGATACAACGGGAAATCAGGGCGCGGGGGATATAGGCCCGGTGCAGTTCGTGATCCACCCTGGCTCCGCTTTTTTCAAGCAGTTCCAGGGCCGGAGAATAATTAATTTCAAAGCCCACGTTCTCAAGAATTCTGACCGAGGTTTCGTGGATCTGGCTGATCTCCTTCTCCGTTAATACCTGGTAGCCTCCGCCTTCATAGATCGGCCTTTGCATATTTCTTACCTCCCCAGCAAATGGTGGTGCGGATTTCGCCGGTCGGCGTTGTTTTAGTTGCCGGTTAAAGTGTCAAATTGTTTTACTACTGCCTTAACCAGGTCCGCCCGGGTTATGATCCCTTTTAGCCTGTTTTCCTCATCAACAATAGGAATGCGGTTTATATCGTTTTCTTCCATCAGGCGGGCAACCTCGAGAAGTGGAGTGTCTTCCTTCGCCGTTATCAGATCGGTCGACATCAATTTGTCCACCGTCGTCGAGGCAACCAGTTCGATAACTTCTACGCCGCGGTGAGTGATATCGACGTGCAGCACTTCCTGGCTTTTCGTAAAAACCCTGTGCGGGTCGCGCAGCGGCTGGCCGATAATCTGCTGGGTATAGCGCAGGAAATCCCTTTCGGAAATTATACCGATTAACTTATCCTCTTCATCGACGACCGGCACACCGCTGAACGAGTTTTCATCCAATATTTCTGCCGCTCTTTTCAGCGGGGTATCCGCTTCGACCTTAACTACAGGTGTGGTCATGATATCTTTCGCCAACAGGCCCATATTAATCCCTCCGTTTCGAGTTGTCAATCATCTCTTAAATAAATGAACAGCCGGCCCTGGCAAATGTTTAATTATTTGGAAGCCAGCTGCCGGCAAAAAAAGCTCCGTTTTACTCTTGCCCGGCCGGCCTTCCGGATGACGTGGCGGCATCGCCGCCTGCCGCCGGCAGGGGGTGAACCGGCCAAAAAAATTGACCGGCTTCATCCTTTCTTTCGGCTGCCGGGCAGATCGAAGGCTATTTAACCACCCTGACCACGTTTACCAGGCCGTGCCCCAAACCCTGGCCTTGCTGCAGGTTCATCTCCAAACTGCGCAGGGCATAGCCGAGCTGGGCTTCAATCAAGTCGGCCCTGATATCGCCATAAAGGCCCCTGCTTCCTTCCAGGCTCTGCCGCATCACCCGGTAAGCCTTTTCCAGGGGTTTGACCTTGGTTGGGGGCGGGTAGGGCAGAAGCTCTTCGTCGCTGTCATAATGCTTCATAAGCACCATGGTATAGTCGACCAGCTGGTTCCAGCTGTCGGCCAGGGTTTGCAGGGTTTCATTTTGCCAGTCGAAACCGGGCTTTTGTTTATAATCAACCTTCAGGTCGGGGAAATAGGTGCGCAGTCCGCGCTCAAACAGGGAAGAAACCATCAAGCGCAGCTGCTGTGGATTGTCATTATAGGTCCCGGTCTCGATATGACGCCCCACAAACAGGGAGCGATCAAAATAGCGAAGCACCTTCAGTTCTACTCCGGCTTTGTCGGCGGCGCGTTCCAGGATCTTGTTTACTTCGCCCGGGGTCATAAGCCGCAGTGGAAATGAAGATACTTCTATCTGGTCCCTGTCTTCCTCGGAATAGAGGTAGTTGATTATGTAATCAATAAAGTGCCGTTCTTCCGGGTCGTGCGTCCAGAGGTTCTGCCATTCGTAAGAGTAGCGTCCAATAAAATCACCCAAAATTAAACTGCCGTTATGAGCATGCCTGGCAATATCAGCAAATAGTTTTTCCAGTTCTTCATCACTGCAATGCGACAGGGTGCCGTATGAAGTGAAATATAGATCGTAAGGCCCTTCGCCTTCTTCGACGGGCAAACCGTTGGAAAAATCGCCTTTACAGAAATCAACATGGTCGTAATGCCCAAAGAGATTGCGCGCTTCTTTAAGCAAAGCAACGTTTAAATCGACCCCTTTGTAATGGTCAAACATGTCTTCCTGGATCATACGCGTATCAAAATGAGAAAGCCTGGTTTCTCCGGCGATTTTGCTTAGCAGTTCATAACCGTCTCCGGTACCGCAGCCCAAATCATAGAAACGCAGTCCCTCTCCATTATCCTCTACCTTTGACTTAACGATCTCTTCCAAATACGGCCTCAAAAAATAAGTGGTAATGAAATCTTCAAACTGAATCCTGACATGGTCATACTTAGCGCGCAGTCCTTTTACCTGTTCGCTGTAGCGTCCATGCCGGATTGCTTCAAGATAAGCATTGTCAGCATCCATTTTAGCTCTCGCCTCCCGTTTTAAGTAATTTGTCCGCTTCTCGAATAGCGGCAAAAGCATCCTTGCCGTACCCGTCAGCTCCTATTTCCCGGGCAAAGTCTTCGGATGTTGGAGCTCCGCCGATAATTACTTTAACTTTGTCCCGCAGATCTTTCTTATCAAGCTCTTCTATAACCTTGCCCATATTGACCATGGTCGTATTGAGCAAAGCGGAAAGCCCGATCAGATCGGCTTTTTCTTCTTCTGCCGCTTCAACCACTCTTTCTGAAGGGACATCAATGCCCAGGTCG
>PUNU01000004.1 GCA_003551865.1 Syntrophomonadaceae bacterium | reverse complement strand
TTTATCTGCGCGAGGAAGGGAAAATAACCGATATTCCAACCACCTACCGCATTTACAAGGACTATGTCGACACCGACCTCTCTTACAGCCAGATTGCGGCGCTGGCCTTTTATGCCAGGGATCTGGAAGAACCGGAGGAAAACTTGAACCTTTATACCCTGTCCGGCGGCAACCAGACTAAAGACGGCATCTACTACCTGGTTCTCAACCAGGAAGAAAGAGTGCGGATAATCGAAGAAGTTTTTGATATCAAGGCCGAAAAATGGCCGCCGATTGTTTTAGAAGACAGTCCTGAATATATCGAGGAACAGGAGCGCAAGCGCCGGGAGGAAGAAAGAGAAAAGGAAAGGGAGCTTGACTGGGATCCTTTCGAAGATGAGGAAAACGGCCAGGAAGGAAACGGTTCGGATGATGATGAAGCCGCCGCTCCCGATGATAACAATGATATGGCCGTTGTTCCCGAACTGAGGGGCAAAACGGTGGATGAAGCAAAGGCGATTTTGGCGGAAAGAGGTTTCAGCGTGGCCGATGTGCATTACCGGCACTACAATCACCTTGCCAAGGGCCTGGTTATGTATTCCGAGCCCCTGCCCGGTCAGAGTGTGCCTAAGGGTACGGTTTTTGACCTGATCGTCTCCGACGGCCCCGAAGAAGACTAATAGCCCGGGCGAGTAAATAAAAAAAAGCGAGCGGGTTGTGAGCATAATGAAGAACCCTTCCAGGCAGGCCAGGTTTTATATATCGCTGGGTATAATCTGTTCGATTATCCTCGTATCCTTCGCGATCATTTTTTTCGGCGTTTACCAGGTTTACTTTGCTCCGGCTTCACTGTTCAGGCATGATTTTGCGGCCGGCGGCGGGGTGGAAGAGCATTTTGAAGAAAGAGTGATCAACGTTGCCGTCTTAGGCCTCCACAACCGCCAGGAAGACAATACCTTCGGCGATGTTTATTTTGTGGACACGATCCTGGTTGCCTCGGTAAACTTCGACCAGGACTCGGTAACCCTGCTGGCCGTGCCGCGTGATTCTTACGTGGAAATAGCTCACAGCGGCGAAAAAGACCGGATTCGCCAGTCCTACAGCTACGGCTATGAGAAAGCCGGGGAGGACAGGCACGAAAAGGGCTTGCAGTACAGCATTGATACGCTTAAAAACTTGCTGGACGGTATTGACCTGCACTACTACATTGCCATGGATATATACGGCTTAACCCGGCTGATCGACTCACTGGGCGGGGTCTACTACACTGTGGAAGAACCGATGATTGGGGTTACGCCCCAGGAGTCGCTGGGGGCCGGATCCCAGGTGCTGGACGGCCGGGGCTATATTACCTACCTGACTTACCGGGAAGGCGATGCCCGGGATGACTTAAACCGGATGCAGCGCCAGAAATCACTGCTTCTGGCCACTTT
Organism: Syntrophomonadaceae bacterium; assembly: GCA_003551865.1. The sequence continues at coordinate 9,270 of PUNU01000004.1, read as the reverse complement.
CGAGTACTTCAAAGAGATGGGCCTTTTCCGCTATGTGCTCCCCGCCTATGAAACTTACCGTGAGCACGTCCGCACCGACTTAAATTTCAACCAGGTCGCCGCCCTGACCCTGTTTGCCGCCGAAAGGCTGGAAGCAGACGCCATCTACGACTATTCCTTGCAGGGTGATTACTTTACCAGGGATGACAGCGATCACTACTACCTGCTCCTCGACGAAAAATTTCGGGACATGTTAATTGATTATATTTTCTAATTATTATTTTGCTTTACGTTGCAGAAATGAGGCAATTAATCAGGGCCGGCTCAGCACAGGTGGTTACCTGCGTTTCTTTATGATTGGTTAGTTCGCTGAACGGCGCGGTCAAATTCACATCAACAAGAGGGCGGGCTTTTTTATTAATTGCCCTGGGTGATGCGGGGAGGACAAAGGTTTGGGAGATAAAAAAGTTTGCCTGGTCACCGGCGCGGCCGGGTTTGTCGGGTCTCATCTCACCCGCCGGCTGCTGAACGAAGGCTGCCGGGTTTACGGGGTGGACTGCTTTACCGATTACTACGGGCGGGATTTAAAAGAACAAAATGTAACAGACCTGCTCAAACGCCCGGGTTTCGAGCTGATCCGACAGAATATTGCCGGGATTGAAGACGGTTGGTTTGCGGAGAGAGTGGAGCGGGTTTTTCACCAGGCCGCCCAGGCCGGAGTGCGGGCCAGTTGGGGCAAGGAATTTTCCCACTACACCCAGAACAATATTTTGGCCACCCAGCGTCTGCTTGAATGGGCCCGCGGACATGATCCGGAATGTTTTGTTTATGCCTCTTCTTCTTCCGTATACGGGAACACGGGCAAACTTCCCATGCATGAAGACGATTTGCCCCGCCCCATATCGCCGTACGGGGTCACTAAACTGGCCGGCGAGCACCTCTGCAATCTTTATTATGAAAACTTTTCTGTGCCGGTGGTAAGCCTGCGTTATTTTACCGTGTTTGGCCCGGGGCAGCGTCCTGATATGGCCTTTCACCGGTTTATCCATGCCCTGCTCGAAGGCATGGAGGCTGTAATTTTCGGCAGCGGTGAACAGACCCGGGATTTCACCTATATAGATGATATCGTGGAAGCCAACCTGGCTGCGTCGGGGGCTCCCGCTGCAATGGGTCGGGTTTACAACATCGGCGGCGGCAGACGTATCTCTGTGAATGGAGTAATCGATGTTTTAAATTCACTGGCGGGCAGGCAGTTGAAGGTGAAATATGAGCCGGTCCAGGCGGGTGATCCTCCCCACACTTATGCCGATACGACCCGGGCCCGGGAAGAACTGCATTTCCACCCCGCTGTATCCCTGGAAGAAGGCCTGCAAAGAATGCTAAAGAATTTCGGAACACGTTAGTTATTTAATGTGCCCCGAAATTATTTGAAGGTTTTTCGGGTGAGGGTGTAGACTGCCAGGGCGCCGGCGGCGGCAAAGACAAGAAAGGTGAAGCTGAGCCGGTCCGGGAGCAGGACCCGGGTGGATCCGAGGATCAGCCCGGCCAGGAGGAAAGAGACTGCCGCCTGGTAGCGGCGGTAAAGGGCGGAAAGCAGGCGGGAGAGGGTGAGCAGGCCGACGATAAAGCCGGCGGAGAAGAAAGCAAGCTTGAACCACTGCCAGGTGGTTACGGCCTGGATAGCGTCTTCGTAGAGGTCTAAAATTATCAGGACGGCCCCGCCGGAGACTCCGGGCAGAAGCATTGTCGCGCTGGAGAGAGTGCCGCCGATAAAGAAGTGAAGATAGCCGCCCGGCGGAAGGACGGTAAATGTGCGCGCCGGTTCGCATATGTAAAACCAGGTAATTATAAACCCGACTATGCCGAAGATCAGGGCAAACGGGTTGTTTTTTACCTGGGCCGGGATTGTATCGCTGCGGTTGTAGCCGAAGACCGCCGGGATGGAGGCCAGCAGCATGCCCAGCAAAAAGCCCGAGATGATCAGGCCGTGGTGTTCGAGCAGGAAGCCGATTCCGTAGATGCCAACAAGACCCCCCAGGACCGCTCCAGCCGCTATGGGCAAATAAGGTTTGAAGCGCAGGCCGGCCAGGTCGTTCAGGAAGCGGCGGTAAAAACCGAGGATAAGGATAACCGTCCCGGCGCTCAGGCCGGGCAAGATCATTGCCACTCCGATAAATGCTCCCTGCAGTAGTTTTATTAACACGGCTGCCCCTCCAAGTGCAATGTTTTTCCGCTGAACCCGGCGGCGATCTCTCTTTACTTTCTTCACCTGCGCTTGCCAACCCTTTTTGCGGCGGTACTTTGTCAAGAAAATTATGGACTGCACCCCGAGCCGACAAGCTTTTAGAGAGCTGCCAGTTTAATATTTTGACCGGCCTTTACCTGTGCAGTGATTAATGCCTTAAAAAATGTTATCATAACCAAAGAAGATAATTTAGAGATAATTTAAGTTGAAAAAGCAGGTGACTAAATGACCCAGTATACGACAGTGCAATACGACAGCACTATAACCGATATAGGTGTAATATCCGACACCCATATTCCCGCACGGGGGCACCACTTACCTCCCCGGATTTACCAGGTTTTTGAAGGTGTCCAGCTGATCCTGCATGCCGGAGACCTGGTTGATGATAAAATAATTGATGACTTAAAAGCTTTGGCTCCGCTGGAGGCGGTTGCCGGGAACATGGATCCCGGCCATTTAAAAAACAGCCTGGGGAAGCTAAAAGTGATCAGAATCGGCGAGGCAGACATCGGTTTAATGCACGGCGACCTGGTCGGGCGCCGGATTGACTATGAAAAAGTGCTGGGGCTGTTTAGCCCTGAAAGTTTAAACGCTGTTGTTTTCGGACACCTCCATGAACCAGTAGCCAGAACCTACAGTGGCATTTTATTCTTTAACCCGGGCTCGGCTGTTGATCCGCGCCGGCCTGCAGAACCCTCTTGCGGCCGCCTGACCGTCAGCGGATCTGCAGTGGAAGGAGAAATCATTTATCTCTAGTACTACAGCGCAATATCCGGGAATTTGCGGTGCCATGGGCACGGTTTGAGAGTTCCTACAAATCTGGGTTCTGACCTCTGACTTCTATTATGGAAGGCGATGGAACCAGCCCCCTATGGCATAGCGGGTAATGATACAGGCTAAAGTTGCGCTGTAGTGCCAGTGAGACTATAACAAGGAGGAGGATTTAGAAAATGGATCAGGCAAAAAAGAAAGAGTTGAAAGAGAAGATTTTAGCCTCAGCGCAAGACGGCAGGCTTGCCTGCCCTGAAGCCTTTGCCATTGCCTCTCAACTCAATTGTCCGCGGGCCGAGGTGGGCAAAATGTGCAATGAGCTGGAGGTAAAAATTGCGGAGTGCCAGCTTGGCTGTTTTTAGGAACAAAAATATCCGTTAAATGGAGAAATACTGAGCAATATAAAGATATAAAGCAATATACTGCATCTGTTTGTATTAAAAACCATAGCAGGCTTAAAATTGCCTGCATTTTTATTTGCCCGTGTTGAGGCTTTGAAGTATTATTTATTACGGTATAATTAGCACTCACCTGTTAAGAGTGCTGCTAAAAAACCAGATAAAGGAGGCAGGTTGCATGAATCTTAAGCCACTGGCAGACAGAGTTGTGATTAAAGTTTTGGAAGCTGAGGAAAAGACGTCTAGCGGTATTGTTTTGCCCGATCAGGCCAAAGAGAAGCCGCAGAAAGGTGAAGTAATGGCTGTTGGACCCGGTAAAGTTCTTGACGATGGCACCAGGTTAGATATGGAAGTCAAGGAAGGGGACAAGGTCATTTTTTCGCGCTTTGCCGGAACCGATGTTAAGGTGGACGAAGAAGAGTACTTAATCTTGAGGCAGGATGACATCTTGGCTCTGGTCGAGTAACTAAAACAAGAAAAAGGAGGTTAATAAATATGGCAAAGCAGATTATCTATCAAGAAGATGCACGCCGTGCGCTGGAGAGGGGAGTAAACGAACTGGCTCACTCTGTAACAGTTACGCTGGGACCGAAGGGCCGCAACGTAGTCCTGGACAAAAAGTTTGGTTCTCCCCAGATTACCAACGACGGTGTAACCATTGCCCGTGAAATTGAACTGGAAGATCCCTATGAAAACATGGGTGCCCAGCTGGTTAAAGAGGTGGCCACCAAGACCAATGACATCGCCGGTGACGGCACCACCACCGCAACCCTTCTGGCCCAGGCAATCATCCGTGACGGCTTGAAAAACATTGCCGCCGGGGCCAACCCGATGATTATGAAGCGCGGCATTGAAAAAGCTGTTGAAGCGGTAGTTGATGAGCTTGGAAACATGAGCGTGCCGGTAGAAACCAGGGAAGATATTTCCCATGTTGCCGCCATTTCAGCCGACGATGAATCGATCGGCAACCTGATTGCCGACGCCATGGAAAAAGTAGGCAAAGACGGGGTAATTACCGTTGAGGAATCGAAAGGATTTACCACCGACTTGAAAGTGGTCGAAGGGATGCAGTTTGACCGCGGTTACATCTCCCCCTACATGGTAACAGATACAGAAAGAATGGAAGCGGTGCTCGAAGAGCCCTACATCCTTTTAACCGACCGCAAGGTAAGCAACATTCACGACCTGCTTCCACTGTTGGAGAAAATTGTCCAGCAGGGCAAAGCCTTGTTGTTGGTGGCTGAAGATGTTGAAGGTGAAGCGCTGGCCACCCTGGTGGTCAACAAACTGCGCGGAACCTTTACTTGCGTAGCGGTTAAAGCACCCGGTTTCGGTGACCGTCGTAAAGCCATGCTGGAAGATATAGCTGTTTTGACCGGCGGGCAGGTCGTATCGGAAGATCTCGGCATCGAGCTTAAGAATGTGGAAATGGACATGCTCGGAAGGGCCCGCCAGGTGCGGATCAGCAAAGATGAATCAGTGATTGTTGACGGCTACGGCGATACCGAGGATATTAAGAAGCGGATCAACCAGATACGCACCCAGATCGAGGATACTACTTCGGACTTTGACAAGGAGAAGCTGCAGGAACGCCTGGCCAAGCTGGCCGGTGGCGTAGCCGTAATCGAAGTCGGTGCCGCTACCGAGACCGAAATGAAAGAGAAGAAACTGCGCATTGAAGATGCACTTTCCGCAACCCGGGCGGCAGTGGAAGAAGGTATTGTTTCAGGCGGCGGTATCGTCTACTTGAACGTAATCAAAGCCCTTGATAAGCTTGAGAAGGAGCTTGTAGATGATGAAGCGACCGGAATGCAGATCATCAAGCGGTCCTTAGAAGACCCGGTTCGCGTGATTGCCGACAATGCCGGCGCGGAAGGCTCGGTTATTGTCGAGAAGCTCAAGTCGCAGGAAGAAGGAATCGGCTTTAACGTAATGAACAACAAGTTTGAAAACATGATCAAGGCCGGCATTGTCGACCCGACCAAGGTTGCCCGGTCGGCAATCCAGAATGCCGCGAGCATTTCGGCTCTCTTCCTGACCACCGAGGCGGTAGTAACCGATATTCCCGAAAAAGAAGACTCAGGCATGGGAGCCGGCGGCGGCATGCCCGGCGGCGGAATGCCGATGATGTAACATAATAACAGGCCAATACGGTCGACTTAAAACCCCCTGCCACACAGGCAGGGGGTTTGCTTTCACGAAAAACAACCAGCATTTTCTTTTAAATAATGTTTTGGGTTTAGATAGTTTTTTCCAGGGACGCGATTGATTTGTTTATGAGGTCCTTTGGATATTCGACATCTTTAATCTTGCCGGCCAGGTAATCGTCGTAGGCGGTAAGGTCAAAGTGGCCGTGCCCGCTGAAATTAAAAAGGATTGTTTTCTCTTCGCCAGACTCTTTGCACTCGAGGGCGACGTCGACTGCGGCCTTAATGGCGTGGGCGGTTTCCGGCGCCGGCAGGATTCCCTCGGAACGGGCGAAGGTGAGGGCTGCTTCGAACACACCTTCCTGCCCATAAGCCCGGGCTTCGATCAAGCCGTCCTGGCAAAGCTGGCTGACCAGCGGCGATTCGCCGTGGTAGCGCAGCCCGCCGGCGTGGATACCATTGGGCATAAAGTCATGGCCCAAGGTGTACATCATCAGCAGGGGAGTGTACCTGGCCACATCGCCAAAATCATAGGTAAATGCCCCCTTGGTCAGCGTCGGGCAGGCCAATGGCTCTACGGCGATGGCCCGTACCGGTTTGTCGCTGCGGATTTTGTCGTGGAGGAAGGGGAAGCTGATCCCGGCGAAATTGCTCCCTCCGCCGCAGCAGCCGATTACATAATCGGGGTAGTCGCCGACCAGCTTCATCTGCTCCTGGCACTCCAGGCCGATGACGGTCTGATGGAGCATCACGTGGTTGAGCACGCTGCCGAGCGAGTAGTTGGTATCGGATTTGCCTGCGGCATCTTCGATCGCTTCGCTGATGGCGATGCCCAGGCTGCCCGGAGATTCCGGATCTTTTGCCAGCACGTCGCGCCCTGATTGGGTTGTATCGGTGGGGCTGGCAAAGACATTTGCTCCCCAGACCTCCATCAAAGACTTGCGGTACGGCTTTTGATGGTAGCTTACCTTGACCATGTAAACGGTGCATTCAAGGCCGAAGTAATTGCAGCCGAGGGCCAGGGCACTGCCCCACTGCCCGGCCCCGGTTTCGGTGGACAGCCGTTTTATGCCTGCCTGCTTGTTGTAGTAGGCCTGGGCTATGGCGGTGTTGGGCTTATGGCTCCCGGCCGGGCTTACTCCTTCGTTTTTGTAATAAATGCGGGCCGGGGTGCCCAGTGCTTTTTCCAGGCTGTAAGCCCTGTAAAGAGGGCTCGGCCTCCAGAGACTGTAAATCTCCAGGATTTCTTCGGGGATGTCAATCCAGCGTTCCTGGGACATTTCCTGTTCGAGCAGGCCCATCGGGAAAATTGCACCTAAATCTTCCGCACCGGCCGGCTGCTTGGTGGCAGGATTGAGGGGCGGCTGCAGCGGATTGGGCATATCGGCCTGGATATTGTACCATTTCCGCGGCATTTCTTTTTCCGATAAGATAATTTTGCGGTCCTTCATTTTTAAAAACCTCCTTAAAATAATTAGATAAGAAATATTTATTTATAAATAAAAAACTCTCGTCCTGGGACGAGAGTTGTTCGCGGTGCCACCCTGGTTGCCTGCAATTGCAAGCCGCTTAGTTTACAGATGCGGAAAGTTACAAAAAGTTCTTTCCAGACCTGCTTTCTTTTAACGGTGAAAGTTCCGACCGGGTCTACTCATGCGGCCTAAACCGCATTTTCAGCCGGCACCTCCAGGAGCCATTCACCAGGTGTATCGACGTCGGAATCTCAGCTTTGGAAGCCAGGCTTCCTCCATCCGGCTCTCTGGGCCGATCCGATCCGGGCTACTAGTTCCTGTCATCGGCAGATTTTATTATCTTTGCTTAAAGACTTTAGCACAGCTTTTCGAGCCTGTCAAGCATAAAAAGAAAAATCTTGCCGTTTTTAGTTATTTTCTTGGACAAAAGCACGGCAAGAGCAGGCAATAATATTCAGAAAATATAATTAACTAACTTGTCCTGAAATTATTTGCTCTGAGAAGTTATTTTGATCAATTTGAAGGATTATTAATTTGCACGGCGAAAAAATATATGTTGGAAAGGCGGTTTGGCGAAGTGCCGGTTTTTTAAAAAGAGAAAACTCCTTTTCTTGGCAGTTCTTAGCGGGGAGAAAACTTAATACATTTCGGAAAGAGAATACTTTATCCGAGGGAAAGTGTGCCTAGGGTTCCGCCGGACAGCAGGCAAGCTTATCCGGTTCATACGCTGTGGTCCGGGCTGGTCCGAGTGGTACAGGCATCCGTTATCGGCTGAAAGCGGTTTTAGGGTGTCACACCGGAGGGATAAAAGCCCAGGCGGGTAGGTTTCACTCGACACCTATCCGACCGGGTTTTTTTAATTGCTATTCCGGGAGGTGAGGCGCATACAGCTGATATAAAACTTTCCAATGCTGCAGTGGTTTTTTAGCAGCTTTACAGGGTTTTTCCCCAGTTTGAAATTATGCCAGCATAGAGGAGGAAAAAGATGGAAAACTTTTTTAAGTTCAAAGAACATAAAACCAACTACAAGACCGAAATAACCGCCGGCGTTACCACCTTCATGACCATGGCTTATATTATTTTTGTTAACCCTGATATATTAAGTGCCGCCGGCATGGATTTTGGAGCGGTAATGACCGCCACTATCATCGCAGCCGGGGTTACTACTATCTTGATGGGTCTTTTAACCAATTATCCGTTTGCCCTGGCCAGCGGAATGGGTTTGAATGCCTTTTTTGCTTTTGTAGTGGCTGCTCAATACGGATGGCAGGCAGCCCTCGGGGCTGTTTTTATTTCCGGTATTGTCTTCCTGGTCCTGGCCGTTTCCGGGGCGGTAACTTTTTTCGACGCGGCCGTGCCGGCCAGCCTGAAAAATGCAGTGGCCGCCGGCATCGGTTTGTTTATCGCCTTTATCGGTTTGCAGAATGCCGGCATCATCGTCGGTTACGAAGCCACCCAGGTTACCCTGGGCGACCTGACCGAACCGGGCCCGCTGCTCTCTCTGATCGGGCTTTTGATCATCGCGGTGCTGATGGCTCGCAGGGTGCGGGGGGCTATCTTGATCGGTATTTTGCTGACCACCGTTGTCAGCTTTATCATGGGCATCCAGCCCCTGCCCACCGGGCTGGGTGATATTTTTGGGCCTCCGGCCAGCCTGGCCCCGGTCTTTTTGGAATTTGATCTGCGGGCCACCCTGGCCATTCCTTTCTTCGTGATCTTTTCATTTGTTTTTGTCGATGTTTTCGATACCATGGGGACGCTCCTCGGCACCGGGGCCCGGGCCGGTTTCCTGGATGATAAAGGCCGCCTGCCCAAGGTCAACAAGGCCATGCTCGCCGATGCGGTTGGGACCATGGGCGGCGCCATAATGGGAACGAGTACGGTCACCACCTATATCGAGTCTACGGCCGGTATTTCCGAAGGCGGCCGGACCGGCTTCACCTCTGTTATCGTGGGGATCCTCTTCTTTCTGACCCTGTTCTTGGCCCCGCTGGCCGGGCTGGTGCCGGGCGAAGCGACCGCCCCGGCCCTGGTAATCGTCGGGGTGCTGATGATGGCCTCGGTAAAGAATATTGATTTCGATGATTTCACCGAAGCCCTGCCGGCCTTTCTGACCATTATCTTTATGCCGCTGGCCTACAGTATTGCCGACGGGATTGCTTTCGGATTTGTCGCTTTTCCGGTGGTCAAGCTGGTTTCCGGCAGAGCTAAAGAAGTGCACTGGATCTTATACGTTCTGGCCGTTATCTCCCTGGTGC
>PUNU01000063.1 GCA_003551865.1 Syntrophomonadaceae bacterium | reverse complement strand
CCGGGCCACTTTGCTTTAGCGAATGCAGGGTGAACCGGTTTTTCCGTTTCCCTCACCCGGTCCTTTCTAACTGGGGAGAGGGAGCAAAACCTGATCCTGCCGCCATGATAAATTTATGTAAGCCCCTAAGCCCGTGCCGGGCCACTTTACTTTAGCGAATACAGGGCAAAGCAATGAAATTCATTTCAGGGCAAAAAACTGCTGTACCAGGCCCACAGCGCTTCACCCCAGAGCACCTGGATTAAGGCGGCGATCGATAAGAAGGGGGCGAAGGGCAGGGCGTCTTTGCGGGTCAAACGGCCGGTAATCATAAAGGCCACCCCGACCAGGGCGCCGATAAAAAACCCCAAAAGCATAACCACCGCTGTGCCGCGCAGCCCGACAAAAAAGCCGATCATGGCCAGAAGCTTTATATCGCCCGCGCCCATGCCTCCGCGGCTGACCAGAAAGATAAGCAGCATGACCACACCACCGATAAAAAGACCGAGGAGCGCATCGGGGAGGTTTTGCCCAATGAGCAGCCATGCGGGCGGGGTGAGCCAGATGTCGGCCAAAACGGGCAAATAAAAGAGGGCAGCGGCGATCAGCCCGGCGGCGACCAGGCTGTTGGGCACGATGCGGTGCTCAAGGTCGATCAGGGCAATGCCCAGCAGGATAAACAGGAGCACCAGGTAGAAAATGGCATCAGGGGTTAAGCCGTAGTGCCGGAACACCAGGACAAAAAGCGCCCCGACGGCCAGCTCGACCAGCGGATAGCGCAGGCCGATCCGGCCCGAGCAGCCGCGGCAGCGGCCTTTTAAGGCCAGGTAGCCGAATACGGGTATAAGCTCGAGCAAACCCAGCCTTCTTCCGCACTGCGGGCAGCTTGACTGGTCTTTGACGATTGATTTGCCCTGGGGCAGGCGGCAGATTATGACATTGAGAAAACTGCCGAAGCAGAGGCCGACAAGGAATAAAAGTGAGTAAACTGCAGGGCTGAGCGGTGCCATGCGCTGTTTTCCGCCTCCGTCGTCAGGTTAGAAGTGAATATGAGAACTTTTATTTCGACACGGTAAGCGGGAATCCTGCTCACTTATAGAAAATTGATGAGTTTTAAAGAAAAAACTTTTTCATATCGTTTCCAGATTAGCTCTTTCTGTGCTATAATATTGAATATTTAATATTAAAGAACTGGTGGTGGACAGATGGAACCGGACGCAAGGACCAGGCTTTATATGCTTTTTGGCAAACCCGTAAGCCATTCCCTGTCGCCGGCCCTGCACAACGCCGGTTTTCGGGCCCTGAATCTAAACTGTATCTACCTGGCCTGCCCGGTGGAGCCGGATATGGTCGAAGCGGCCATAAGCGGGATAAAAGCCCTGTCAGCGGGCGGAGCAAACGTGACCAGCCCGCATAAGGAAGCGGTAATAGGACACCTGGACGAAATTTCCGCCGAAGCCGAAGCGATAAACTCGGTAAATACCATAATCAACCGGGATGACAAACTTTACGGGGCCAGCACCGACGGCCCCGGTTTTATAAAAGCCTTGCAGGAGTGGGAGCCGGGTGCGGAAAAAGCTCGCCCGGCTTTGATCGTCGGGGCGGGCGGCGCCGCCCGGGCGGCGGCCTACGCCCTTGCCGAAGAAAGCAAAGGCGGGATATATATCGCCAACCGCAGCCTGGATAGGGCGCAGGCTGTAACAGAAATGCTCCGCCGCCGCACCCAAAGCGAGCGCTACGTTTCAGTGAGCCTGGAAGCGGCCGAGCTTGCAATTGCCCTGGCCGAGTGCCGTTTGATTGTCTACTGTTTGCCGCACGATGCCCCGGAGTTCATAAATTCCCTGGGCGGTACCGGCAGCGGCCTGGCGGGTAAACTGCTTTACGACCTGCGCTACAGCCCGGAGAAAACCGCGGTCATGGAAGCGTTCGAACAGGCCGGCGGCAGAACGGCAAACGGGCTGGAGATGCTTTTCTGGCAGGCGGTTTATGCTTTTGAGCATTTTACCGGCAGGCAGGCCCCGGTGGAGGATATGCGCCGGGCTATTAAAAATAGGTAACTACTAAGGCCTAACCCGCTATGCCATAGGGGACGGTTCCATCGTTTTCCCTTCGGCCTTCGCTGCGCTCAGGGACGTTCGAACTGTCCCCATGGCACCGCTTTTCACTCAACAAGGACAATAGGCTGAGTAGTTACAAAAATAGAAGATAAAAAGGGGTGGGGCTTTGGAAGGGTTCAGCCGGCGGCGGATCGAGGAGGCACTTTTGGAGGAAGGGTTGATTACGCCCGGGCAGTTGGAAGGGGTTTTCGGCGAGCAGAGAAGGACAGGCAAGCGCTTTGCAAAAGTCCTGGTCGAACAGGGACTTGTTGGCGAAGAAGCCCTGCTGGCCGTAATGGAAAAGCAGTTAAAAATCCCGCGGGTTAACCTGAATTACTGCCGCATCGACCCCGCGGCCGCCGGGGCCATCCCGCCGGAAACAGCCCTGCGCCGCAAGGTTATCCCCCTGGAGAAGAAAGAGCAGCGGATCACCCTGGCCATGGCCGACCCGCTCGATTTGGCCGCCGTTGACGAAGTGGCCATGATCACCGGGGCCGAAGTCAACCCGGTGCTGGCCGGGGAAAGCGCCATAGACCACCTGATAACCCAGTTTTACAGCTTAAACGAGGCGGAAAAGCCGGGCGGGCCGATCACGGTCCGCGAAGGCGGCCCCGGGCAGTACCCGGACACCGCTTCCGTAGAAGCCCCGGTAATCAGGGTGGTCAATTCGCTGATCGAGCGGGGCATAGAGGAGGGAGCCAGCGATATTCACCTCGAGCCAATCGAAGACGGCCTGCGTATCCGCATGCGCCTGGACGGGGTGCTTCACGATCTCTCCGCTCCGCCGGGGCACTCCCGGGCCAATATAATCTCCCGGATCAAAATCATGGCCGATCTCGATGTAGCCGAGAAGAGGCGGCCCCAGGACGGCAACATCCAGTGGCGGGGAAGGCGGGAAGGGATCAGCCTCCGGGTAGCCACGTTGCCCACTATTTACGGCGAAAAAGTGGTGATCCGCTTCCTGGAAAAAGAAAAGATCGTTTTGCCCCTGGAAAGCCTGGGGTTTTCAGAGGCCAATTACCACACCCTGCTGAGGCTGCTTTTAAACCAGCAGGGCATGCTCCTGGTGACCGGGCCCACCGGGTGCGGCAAAACTACCACGCTTTATTCGGCTCTAAACTACCTGAACCGCCCGGAAGAAAACATCATTACCGTCGAGGACCCGGTCGAGTATCGTTTGAAAGGCATCAACCAGGTGCAGGTCAACCCGCGCATCGAGCGTACTTTTGCCGGCGCCCTGCGCTCAATTTTGCGCCAGGACCCCAACATCATCATGGTCGGGGAGATCCGGGACCTGGAGACGGCGCAGATTTCCACCCGGGCCGCCCTGACCGGCCACCTGGTCCTCTCCACCCTGCACACCAACAGCGCCGCCGGCGCGGTTACCCGCCTGGTTGACATGGGGATCGAAGATTACCTGGTAACCGCTTCCCTGGTCGGGGTGATCGCTCAGCGGCTGGTCAGGCAGATCTGCCCGATATGCAAAGACGAATACAGTCTAAGTGAAGATGACAAGCTGTTTTACCGCCGCTTTTTCCGGGCGGAGCCGCCGCCGAAACTTATGCAGGGGAAAAAATGCCGGTCCTGCAACCATACCGGCTACCGGGGCCGCACTTCGATCCAGGAAATCCTGGTCTTGAATCAGGAGCTCAAGGAGCTGATCTTAAGCGGCGCAAAGGAAGAAGCCCTGCAGGAGCGGGCGGTGCAGGCGGGCATGGTTCCCCTGGTCACAGACGGGCTGCGCCTGGTGGAAGCGGGCAAAACCACGATAAATGAAATAGTGCGGGCCGCCTACAGCAGTATATTTGACGGCGCTTTCCCCGGCCCGGAAGAAAGCTTCGGCTTAATGGAGAGGTTGAAATAATAAAAGTGAAACCGAAGAGCGAGCGGGCGTTTACCCTGGTGGAGCTGCTCTGTGTCCTGGCCCTGCTGGGTATGATCACTTTGATAGCAGTCCCCGCCGTCGGCGGCCTGGGGCGCAGCCACAATGTTGAGCTGGCCGCCCGCACCCTGGCCATGGACATGCGCAAAAGCCAGCAGAAAGCGATTACGAAAGGCTGGAGCCAGAGCATCGAGTTTAGAATGCACAATGACGACTATAATTTGAAAGACGACATGACCTCGGAGCGGGTCCGGGTTAGACTGCCCGAAGGGGTAACCTTCCAGGGCGTGCACTTTCCCAAAGTCGGCGGTTACCGTCTTTTAAGATTCCACCGCAGTGGAGCGCCCAACCGGGGCGGCACGGTTAGCCTGGCCAATGCGGCGGGCGATGTCTACTACGTCATTGTCACCCCGGCCACCGGCCGGGTCCGGGTATCCGACAGTCCGCCGGATTAGACTTAAGGAGGCCGGTTGTCATTAATAATCGGGGGATTACAAAGCGCAATATTATCCTGACCGGCTTCATGGGCACCGGTAAAACGGTGGTTGGCCTGGAGCTGGCCCGGCGCCTGGGCCGAAAGCTGGTCGACACGGACGAGCTGATCGAAGAAAGGGCCGGTATGAAAATCCGGCAGATCTTTGAACGCCGGGGAGAAGAATATTTCCGCAAGCTTGAAGAAGAAACCCTGGATATCCTGGAACATTATCCCCCGGGCAGCCTGATTGTGGCCACTGGCGGCGGGATCATGCTCAGGGCTGAAAACCGCCAGAAATTAAAGAAAAACGGGCTGATCGTCCTGCTTACCGCCACCCCGCGGGCTATCCTGCGCCGCACGAGAAAGGCGGGCGGCAGGCCCCTGCTTGCAGTGCCGGATCCGGCCGGGAGGATAAAAGATTTGCTCAAAGAGCGCGAGCCGGCATACCGCCACCACGATCTAAAGGTGGACACCACCGGAAAAAGCGTCAAAAAGGTGGCCGGCGAAATCATAAAGTTCTCAAAAGAACAGACCGGTTAACATCCTCCGACTGCGCCAAGCTTTTTTCAAATTATGCAGGATTTTAAAGCCTTTAATGGAAATAATCAGAACGGAGCTTGGCGGGACTAAAAGCGGGGAGGCGGAACATCTTGCCGGGGTTAAAAATACTTGTTCTAAACGGTCCGAATTTAAATATTCTCGGCAGCCGGGACCCGGAGATCTACGGGTCGCTGACCCTTAAGGAAATCGAAGCAGCCTTAAAAAAACGCGGCGAAGAGCTGGATTTGCAGGTGGAGTGCTTTCAGTCCAACCACGAGGGAGAACTGCTGGACCGGGTCCAGGAAGCAGGCGGTCGTTATGACGGCCTCTTGATCAACCCGGCCGCCCTGACCCACTACAGCTACGCGTTAAGGGATGCCCTGGATGCCTGCGGCCTGCCGCTGATCGAAGTCCACTTGAGCAACATATTTGCCCGCGAGCAGTTCAGGCACTATTCGGTGGTTTCCCCGGTGGCCGTGGGGGTTGTCTGCGGCCTGGGGGCCGACGGCTATCTGCTGGCCCTGGAAGCCCTGCAGAAACTGATCACAGGCGACAGGATAAAATGATTGACGAAAGGCTAAGAAAAACCAGGCAGCTGCTCGAAGCAAAAGAAATCGACGCCGTGCTTATCACCAACCCGAACAACCGCCGCTATTTAAGCGGCTTTGACGGTTCATCAGGGGCCCTGCTGATCGGCTTTGCGCAGGCCTTCCTGGTCACCGATTTTCGCTATGTCGACCAGGCCGCCGCCCAGGCCGACCGCTATACCGTGCACCGGTGGAAAGATGATTTCTACCGGAGCCTGGTTCCCCTGATCGAAGAGGCCGGCTGGTCAAAGCTGGGCTTTGAGTCCGGCCACGTCGTTTTTTCCGCATACGGAGAGATGAAAGAAAAACTGCCGGTGGAACTGGTTCCGCTGGAGCAGACGGCGGAAACCCAGCGCCTGATTAAAAATGAAGAAGAGCTCTCCATAATGCGCCGGGGGGCCCGGGAGCTGGACGGCGCTTTTGAACATATCCGTTCTTTTATCAGGCCGGGCCTGACGGAAAAAGAAGTGGCCCTGGAGCTGGAAGTGTTTTTGCGGCGCCGCAGCGCGGAGGAACCCTCTTTCCGCTTTATTGTCGCTTCCGGTGAGCGCGGGGCTTTGCCGCACGGGGTGGCCTCGGACAAAGTCATGCAGGAAGGCGAACTGGTAACCATTGATTTTGGCGCGGTATACCGGGGCTATGCCACCGATATGACCAGGACCGTGGCTTTGGGAGAACCGGGGCAGCGCTGCCGCGAAATATATGACCTGGTCTACAGGGCCCAGCGGGAAGCCGCTGCAGCGGCGAGGCCCGGAATTACCGCAAGTGAGCTCGATGTCGTGGCCCGCGATCTGATTACCGCAGCCGGCCGGGGCGAATATTTCGGGCACGGGCTCGGCCACGGGGTCGGGCTGGAAACTCACGAAAAACCGCTGCTTAATTCGCGCAGTGAGACCGTTTTGGAGCCGGGCATGGTGATGACCATCGAGCCGGGCGTCTATCTGCCCGGCCTGGGGGGAGTGCGCATCGAAGACATGGTTTGCATTACGGAAGAGGGGGCGGAAATACTCACGCAGAGCCTGCGCGAACTGATCATAATCTAAGCGGACAAAGGGGATCTGGAAATGATTTCGACCAACGATTTTCATACCGGGATTACTATCGAGCTGGACGGTGAGATATACAGCGTCCTGGAGTTTCAGCATGTCAAGCCGGGCAAGGGCGGCGCTTTCGTGCGCACCAAGCTAAAAAACTTACGATCCGGCTCCATTATCGATCACACCTTCAGGGCGGGGGAGAAAGTGCCCCGGGCTCACCTCGAGCGCAGAGAGATGGAATACCTCTACCGCGACGAAGACTCACTCTACGTGATGGACATGGAAACTTTTGAACAAATGGCCCTGCCGGAAGAGAAAATCGGGGAAGGTGTCAAGTATATAAAAGAGAATGATCGCTTAAGCGTACTTATGCATGAAGAGGAAGTTATCGGGGTCGACATCCCGCTTACCGTGATCCTGCAGGTGGAAGACACCGAACCGGGCATCAAGGGGGACACCGCTTCCGGGGCAACCAAGGCGGCCACCCTGGAAACCGGCCTGGTAGTGCAGGTGCCGCTTTTTATCAACAGCGGGGAACATGTAAAGATCGACACCCGCAGCGGTGATTATATCGAAAGGGCATGAAATTAATTTGAAGGAGGGAACTGGCATGGTCGAAGATCTGAAAGCCCGAGTTTCCTATTTGCGAGGCTTTGCCGAAGGGCTCGAAATGGGTGAAGAGAGCAAGGAGCAGAAAATACTGCACAGGGTTATCGATCTGCTCGAGGAGATGACCGATGAGATTGAGCAGTTGAGAGTGGATTTTGAGGAGCTTTTTGAATATACCGAAACCATCGATGACGACCTTACAGCAATGGAAGAGGATTTTTACGAGGACGAGGACGAAGATTATGACGAGCTTGAAGACGAATACGGCGATTACGAAGGCGGATTTTCAGTGGAATGCCCCAACTGCCGGGAAATCGTAGTGGTCCCCGATAACATCCTGGACAGTGAATCTTCCATCGAGGTGACCTGCCCGGGCTGCGGGGAGGCGGTTTTATTCGACGACGAAGAGTGGGATGCGGAAATGGAAGAACTGCTTGAAGAAGGCGAAGAGCCTGAAGAAAAACAAGAAGACCGGTAAAAAACCGGGGTTGATGCGAAACTGGCAGTTAAAGCCTCCTTTTCCTTGCGGTCAGGAGGCTTTGTCCGTTTTTTTAAAATTAAATCAATTGAATCAATGTCAGGAGTCTGTTATAATAAAAACAGCATTAAAACTGGGTTTAGGCAAGAAAAACTCAGTATTTTAAAGGAGGTAGGCAGATATGGCAGAAGAAAAAAGACCTTCTGTACCGACTGAGCTGGGTGAAGTAAAAATTGCCGAAGAAGTGGTTTCGATAATTGCCGGCATAGCGGCCGCAGACATTGAAGGAGTAGCTTCGATGAGCGGCGGCATAGGCGGCGGTATCGCCGAAGTGCTGGGCCGGCGCAACCTGTCCAAAGGGGTTAAGGTTGAAATAGGCACCGAGGAAACAAAGCTGGATATCTTTATCATTGTCCATTACGGGGAGCGTATTCCGGATGTTGCCTGGAATATACAGGAAAGCGTGAAAAAAGCGGTCGAAGATATGACCGGGCTCAAAGTTTCCCATGTTAACGTGCACGTCCAGGGCATTAAATTCCCCCAGGAAGAGGGAACGGAAGCGGAAGAAGAACAGCCCGCTGAAGAAAGTGAAGGCTAAAGAATAAGATATCTGAAAGCAAAGGGGGAATCATAAATGAGAACGTTTGTCCGGGTGCTCCTGGTCTTTATCGGGCTCCTGTTTATTGGCGGCGCCCTTTTCCTGCTGGCCCTCAATTATCAACTGATTCCGGGCCTGCTGGTAACCGTGGCCCTGCCCGGTTGGCTGGGAGAAAATCTCATGCTCGTAGTCGGTGTGGTTTTTCTGCTCATTGCTTTAATCCTGATTTCCATCGGCCTGCGTTCGCCCAAGAAAGCCGGCAATGCCGTGCTGAAGGGCAGCGAACACGGTGAAGTTTTGGTATCCTTAAACACCGTGGAAAACATGGTCCTGCGCGTTGTTCAGCAGACCGAAGGGATAAAAGATGTCAGCAGGAAAGTTGCCTATACCTCGGAGGGCCTGGCCGTTAAGGTGCGCGTCCAGGTTATGCCGGATGTTTCCATACCGGGGGTTACCGGTGAACTGCAGTCAAAAATCAAGGAATATCTCGAGGAGATGACCGGCATCACAGTCCGGGAAGTCAAAGTTTTGATCGAAAACATTGCTTCAGACCAGGCAGCGGCCAAAAAGTAGCGCGGAACACAGGACAAAAAGGGGGAATTTGCCTTGTCCGAAATGAACTGGTGGATATTGCTCAGTAAGAACTGGGGGAAAATAGCAGGCGGAATCATCGGCTTAATTTTTGCCCTGCTGGTAATCAACTACGGTTTCTGGTTGAGCCTGTTTATTTTTCTCTGTATCGGCATTGGTCTGGTAATCGGGTGGCGGTTGGAAGTCAGTAAAGATATCGGCCGGTTTTTCAGGCGCCTCTTTTATTCCAAAGATGAATTTTAAGTGAGGTAGTGGTGAATTGTCCCGTCGTTTAGCGCGAGAGGTTGCCTTTCGAGCTCTTTTTCAAATTGATATCGGCAGGTGCCGGGAAAAAGCGGCCATGAAACGCGCTGTTGAAGATTTTGCTTTCAGCAGTGAAGAAGAGCAGTTTATCGAAAATTTGGTTACGGGCACGATTAAGAACCAGCCGCTGATCGACGGGGTGATCAAGAAGCACCTGGTCAGGTGGGAAATGGAGCGCCTGTCAGCCGTCGACCGCAACCTCCTGCGGCTGGCCCTGTATGAAATTATCTACCGCCCCGACATTCCCCATGCCGTATCGATAAATGAAGCTTTGGAGCTGGCCAAGAAATACGGAAGCAGCGGTGAAGCAGTCGGTTTTATCAACGGTGTACTGGATCGCGCGGTGGGAGAGACATTTGAGAGAGAATCATAAGCGGCTTTTGTACATGGGCATTGACACCTCGGCATATACAACGTCCCTGGCCCTGGTGGACCGCAGCGAAAACCTGGTCCTTGACAGCAGACTGCCCCTGCCGGTTAAAGAAGGGGGCCTCGGTCTGCGCCAGTCGGAGGCGGTTTTTGCCCATCTGCAGAACCTGCCGCGGCTGCTGGAATCGGAGGAAGCGGCGTCCGCCCTGCAAAACGGTGTGCTTTCGGCGGTGGCCGTTTCGGCCCGTCCGCGGCCGGTTAAAGAGTCATACATGCCTGTTTTTAAAGTAGGAGAGGCCTTTGGTCTGTTTTTAGCGCGGACCGGAGGCCTTGCTTATTTGTCCTCCACGCACCAGGAGGGGCACGTCATGGCCGGCCTGTGGTCGGCCGGGCCGTCTCCGGGGCGCTACCTGGTGGTTCACCTTTCCGGCGGAACCACCGAATTTTTATGTGCAGAAGAGCAAAAACCGGGGCATTTGAGCCTGCAGCTGCTGGGCGGCGGCGCTGACCTCAATGCCGGCCAGTTCATCGACCGGGTTGGCCGGGTTTTGGGCCTCGGTTTTCCGGCCGGGCCGGAGCTGGAAAACCTGGCCCTGCAGGGACGGACCGGTGCGGTCAAGCTGGCGGTTGCGGTAAAAGGCGGAGAGGTAAGCTTTTCCGGCCCGGCCAGCCAGGCCGAACGTCTCCTGGACCGGGACTGCCGCAAAGAAGACCTGGCCAGGGCGGTTGAGGTTTGTATAGCCGATTCGATTTCCCGTGTCGTGGACAACCTGGCGGTTCAACCCGGACCCTGCCGCGGGATTCTGGCCGTAGGCGGGGTGACGGCGAACCGGTTCATCAAAAAAAGGCTGGCGGAAAACCTTCCGCAGTGGGAGCTCTATTTTGCCGACCCCGGGTTTTCTTCCGACAACGCCGCCGGGCTGGCCGTGCAGGCCCTAAGGTGCAGGGGCGGCTGAGAAAATTTTGTCGCTAAAATAGGTTACTCTTAAAACTTTAAAAGGAATTCCTCAAATTATGGCGAAGTTATCAGGGATTGCTGGAACAAAGGACTGAATCAGGCCTTTATCAATTTTAAAAATCCAACAAGAGAGGGTGAGTGAAGGCTACTGAGAACTACAACAGAGGAGGTAGGTTACGAATTTTCTTGAGGGAGAGAGGGAAAAATGTCCAAGGTATTTTTTAGCAGCTGGAACGGAAAAATAGTCGATGAACGAGAAAAGGGTTTTGAAGAGCGGACGGAACTGCAGCAGCTGGAT